>JASHTO010000057.1 GCA_030040515.1 Terriglobia bacterium | reverse complement strand
CGGTTGGTGGTGCCGACTTCGCGAAGCACCGCCCCGCTTTTCGCGCAGACGTCGGGGATGCGGAATGAACCGCCAATTTCGATCAGCTCCCCGCGTGAAACGATGACTTCCGAACCCTCGGCCAGCGTATTCAGGGCGAGCAGAACTGCGGCGGCGTTGTTATTCACCACCAGCGCGCGCTCCGCCCCCAACAAGCTGCGGAAAAGGCGTTCGGTGTGGACGTCGCGCTTGCCACGCTCGCCCCGCTCCAGATCAAATTCAAGGTTGGAGTAGCCCGCGGCGGCCTCAACAAGATGCGCAAGAGCCTCCGGGGCAATCGGCGCGCGTCCGAGGTTGGTGTGAAGGATCACCCCCGTGGCATTGATGACGGGCTGAAGGGAAAACCCGGCTTCGGCCTCGGCTTCCTTCACGATTTCTTCTTCCAGTTCCTCGACGCGAATTCCGGGGACGCTGTCCCGGCAGACCTTGTCGCGAAGATTCTGCAAGACTTTTCGCGTCACTTCCACGGCCAGCCAGTGGCCCAGGCGTTTTTCGAGGTCGCGCAGACGGGGGCGGTTCAACAACTCGTCTACGGCAGGAATCTCGCGAAGCAGGCTTGCCGAGGCGGATTGGGAACTGGTTACCGGTGAGTCCATGGCGCGTCCGTCCGCCATTTCAACACACCCGCACATACCCGTCAACGTTCCGATAGTGGCGCACCTTGCTGTAGCGCCGATCTCCGACCCGTCGCCCGAAGGCTTTGGGCAGGGCGATCGGCGATTCTGCGGTCGCAGACCGCCGCTACAAATACACACTGAACTTTCCAATTGACGTAACTCGTTTCAAACGCGGTATAATCCACTAGGATTTGAGGCGCTACCGTGACGGTTGACGAAGAGCTGAATAAGCTCGATGACGATATCCGGCGTCTGAAGATAGAGTACGATGTCTTTTTCAGCGGCGGATCCCCTCGCCCTCCGCACGATACACTTTCCCGCGTGGAGACCACCATCAAGCGATATTCCAGCGACCAATCCAAGCTGAGCTTCGGGCAGCGCTTCCGGTTTACCAGCATCCTGCAGAAGTATTCGGTGAACCGGCAGCTTTGGCAGCGCAAGCTTCAGGATAAGGAAGAAGGCCGCGGCCAGTTTGCTGCCCAAAAACGCTCTGCCGAGGCGACGACGGATGATGGGGCCGTGCGCGTGGTTTGTTCGGATCCCGAGGCGGAAAAGGAGAAGGTCGATCAGCTTCTCCAAGCCATGCGAGAGGCGAGAAAACAGACAGGAGAGAAGGCCAGCGGGCTTGATCCCGCCGCATTCCACAAGTTCATTAAGGACAAGACCGAACAGATCAAGAAGACGCTGAGCTGTGACAAGGTGCAGTTCTCCGTGTCGATTGAGGATGGGAAGGTCAAGTTTAAAGCAACAAAAGCAGAATGAAAAGGTCGGGAGACGGAAGTCAGGAAAAGGGCTGTAACACCCCCGCTTCTTTGCCGCCCCAGAACCGTGCGATTTCTTTGCCATCGAATCATCACCATTCACCGTGTGAACCCATGTGGTTGTTGCTCGCAGGCTGGAATCGGCGAATGAGGATTGGCTCCTGACTCGCTTCTCTCTGGACAAGGAATTCCATGCGCAAAATCTCCCGGGCGCTGATCAGCGTCAGCGATAAAACCGGCATCATTGAACTCGCTTCAGGACTCCTCGCCCTGGGGGTCGAACTGGTTTCAACCGGCGGCACGGCGAAACTGCTTCGTGAAAAGGGGCTGAAGGTCCGCGATGTTTCGGACTTGACGGGGTTCCCCGAAATGCTCGACGGCCGGGTGAAAACCCTTCACCCCAAAGTGCATGGCGGGCTGCTGGCGATGCGCTCAAACCCTCAGCACCAGCAGCAAGTGAAGGAACAAGGCATCGACCTCATCGACATGGTGGTGGTGAATCTCTATCCCTTCGAAAAGACGGCCATCAAGCCGGGCGTAACCCTGGAGGAGCTGATCGAGAACATCGATATCGGAGGTCCCTCGATGCTGCGCTCGGCCGCCAAGAACTTTGAGGACGTCGCGGTGGTTGTGGACGCCGCCGATTACGCCAGGGTTCTGGGCGAATTGCAGGGCAACAGCGGGGGCATTTCGCGCGAGACGCGTGCGGCGCTGGCGCGAAAGGCTTTTGCCACGACGGCGGCGTATGACAGCGCCATTTCCACCGCCCTTCAGAAGATGGCCAGTGAGGAACTTCCCGAAAACCTCCATTTGAACTATCGGAAAGTGATGGACTTGCGGTACGGTGAGAATCCGCATCAGAAAGCTGTGCTCTATCGCAGCCCCGCCACGGCCGGGCGCGGGCTGGCCGCGGCGCCGCAGCTCCAGGGCAAGGAACTTTCCTACAACAACCTGGTGGATTTGGATGCCGCCTGGCGGCTGGTGCAGGAATTCGAAGAACCCACCACGGTCATCATCAAGCACACCAACCCTTGCGGAGTGGCCTCCGGCACGACGCTGGTGGAAAGCTACCAGCGCGCTCTGGAAGTTGACCCGGTATCAGCTTTCGGGTCGGTGATCGCTTTCAACCTCACCGTGAACGGGCCCACGGCGGAAGAGTTGGCGAAGCTTTTTGTGGAGGCCGTGGTAGCGCCGGGATTTGAACCTGCGGCGCTCGAGCGTTTGGCCGGCAAGAAAAATCTTCGCCTCCTCGACATGTCGGCAACGTTGGGGGACGACTTCGGCCTTCAGCTCAAAGTTGTGGGGGGCGGATTGCTGGTCCAGACTCCCGATTCGTTGCCCGCCCAGCCCCAACTTTGGAAGTACGTCACTGAGCGCCAGCCTGCGCCGGAAGAAATGGAAGCCATGATTTTTGCCTGGCGCGTCGTGAAGCACACCAAATCAAACGGCATCGTTTTCGCCCGGCGGGGAGTTCTGGTGGGGGTTGGAGCGGGCCAAATGAGCCGCGTGGACTCCGTCAAGCTGGGCGCCACAAAGGCCCGCGAGCTGAAGCATCCTCTGGAAGGCACGGTCCTTGCTTCCGACGCCTTCTTTCCGTTTTCCGACAACGTGGAGGAGGCGGCGCGGGTAGGAGTAACGGCGATTGTGCAGCCCGGCGGGTCGGTTCGCGACAATGAAGTCATCGCCGCGGCCAACCAACACAAAATGGCCATGGTCCTGACCGGAGTGCGGCACTTTTCCCACTAAGATTTCGGCGCGTAATAGCCGTCGCGCGCCACCACGTGGTATTTAATCTTCTTGCCCTTTTCATTGAAAATCGTCAGGGGATTCCCCTGGTCATCCACGACATCGACCTTCAATTTGTGGTAGCGGCCGTCGTGTGTGGCATTGGTGGGAACGAAGCCCAGGCTGTATTGCCGGCGAAGTTGCTCGGCGATTTGCTGGTAATCCGCCGGAAGTTCCTGCTCGAAGCGCGGGAAATAGGCCTGTCCCCCGGAGTATTGGGCCATGGTTTTGAGGCAATTTTCCGCTTGCAGCGTGGTGATATTGTCACCGCGGGGGCTGCGGACGGCCAAAAACTCCACGATGCTGACGGGGTAGATGGGCGTGTCCGATGCCTTCACTTTTTTCAGGATCTGGTCGTACGTCAGCTTGCTGAAGGTGTCGATTCCGGTCACCACGGCCAGAACCGCCTTGCGCCCGTGCACCTCTTGCATCCGGTCAAGCACAAAACTCAGAGCATCGTAAAAATTCGATTCCATGAAGCCCGGCATGCGCAATTGATCGAGCGCCGAGCGCACCTCCATGCGATCCTGCGTGAAGTCGGTGAGAATTTGAGGCTTCAGGTCGAAGGAAACCACGGCTACCCAATCCTTCGGGTGGATGACATTCAAGAAGTCATAACTGTAGCGGAGCGCCAAATAGAGGAACTGCCAATTGCGGTTGGCGAACTCAATGAGCATGCAAACCGTCATGGGTGCTTCGCCCGTTCCAAAATTGGTCACCGACTGTTGCACGCCGTCGTCGAACAACTGGAAATTCTTCTTATCAAGGTTTTGAAGCGGATTTCCATTGTTATCCACCACCATCACGTCCACGTTGACAAGGTTGGTGGTGGTCGAAAGCGAATAGATCTGGTTGGGATTGATTTTTTCCGGCTTGTTCTCCGGTTGCACCGTGGAGGGCTGCGAAGGAGAAGGTGACGGCTGCGATTTCTTAGGGACCAGAACGGTCTCGTCCACGTCAGGCTGCGGGCCAGGGCTTTGTTGTTGTTGTCCGCTTGAAGAGGGTTCCTGGGATTGGGCAAACCAACGCGGGGGGAAGCTGGCCAGGAGCAGCACTCCGACAACTCCTGCCATAATCGTAATTGGCAGAAACTTTTTCTTCTTATTCACACTACACCCCCTGCAATCCACTAAATCAATAATTCGTATGATGCCATCGGCTCCCCTTGGGGTCAACTCAACGACAAGATAAGTTTGTTGGTTTTGGTGTGCCCGTCTAGAAAATTAGCAGATTCCAATTTATTAGTACCAGGTGATAGTGCCATACGGCTGTAGTACTCTTGTACCATTGCTAGGAACCTTAGAGGCCATTAAAGTTGCACGCGAAGGAAGACTGGCTTCTTGGAGGGTTGATGTGCCTAGAGGCTCTAACCCGTTTTCGGTCAAAGCATGGGGGGGTGGAGTATCTAGGAATATATTGACAACGAGTAGATAATTGGATAGGCTTTCCGCCCAGATGGGGAATTTTTTAGTTGACTAACTGGAGGAAAGTCATGAAGAATTATCTACTAGTGTCTATGCTGGCGCTGTTGGTAGGGTTGGCCAGTGTCTCTCTTCGGCGAAGTGTAGCGGGAATTGGCGGTACGCCGGCTCCGATTCCACCCATGAACTCTTTGGGCATCGGTGGCACGCCTGCTCCGATTCCACCGATGGGTACTTTGGGCATTGGTGGTACGCCTGCTCCGATTCCGCCGATGCAGAAGTAAGTTGCTTCCGGTCGTGATGAGTGACGCGGAGGCAACTGCGCATCAGACGCGGTTCCGTGGCGTTCATGACCGACCAGATTCTCATTCATGGCCTTCAGTACGGGATCTATATCCTGGAGGGTGCCCTTTGCCTGCTCCTTGCGAAGCAAGGTGCATGGCGGCGCCAATTGAGTTTTTTTGTGTACGTCACTCTGCTGTTTGCCGTGGACGGGCTGGCGCGCCCAGCGGTGCTTGATCATTTTGGAAGAGCATCGATGGGATTTTTTTATTTTTATTGGTTGACGGACGTGGCGCTGGCCATGGGGGCATTCCTGCTGACGTGCAGCTTCTTCCGGCGCGCTTGCAAACAAGAAGAGAAGTTGTGGCGCTTCGTCCGGCTGTTTTTGGTTTTCGTTTTCCTCGTGGTGGTGGCCATTTCGGTCCTCAGCCTTACCCGCCATTATACGCAGCTCTACACCGTGTTCATTGTTGAATTCAGTCAAAACCTTTATTTCAGTTGTCTGGTTCTGAATACCCTGCTTTTTGTGATGATGCAGCAACTCGCCATTGAAGATGACCCGTTGGCGCTGCTGGTTTGCGGCATGGGTCTGCAATTTGCAGGGGAGGCCGCCGGGCTGGCCCTTTTGCATTTGACTTCGGGGGGTGACTTCGCGCGCCTCATCTTCAGTTTCTTGAACCCGATTTGCACGCTGGGAATGCTGATCATCTGGATTTATGCTGTTACGAAAGCTCCCCAGACGGTGCTTTCCCCGTCGAGCGTGGGGAAGCAAGCAGCCTTGGCGGGGGCCCTATCCGATTAAAATATTGCAGTGAGGTGAATGCATGTTCACGGCAGCCCTGATTTTGATCCTGTCCACGGGGCTTTTCTTCTTCTACCTCCAGGCGATTTGCCAGAAGATCCTGCGCCGAAAATTCACCCAAGAGTTTTCACAATCCATCGTCAGCGCTAATCGACTGGAATTCCCATCCGTGCGCAAGGCCATCCAGGATTTCGGCTCTCCGGTTGAATACCCGAGGCTGACGCTGACGCTGAAGTGTGATTTCCTGGCGCTCACCTACCTTCTGAAGAACGCCGCCAACGTCAATCAGCGCTATAGTTACGAGGAGCGCCTGCTCATTGTCTACTTCAAGCTGGTGTTCGCTTACCTGGTGACGCGCCACCTGCTGAGGCTGCGCGAGTCGCCCGCTGCGCTGAAATTGACCGCCATTCTCGAGTATTTCGCCAACGTGGTGGGGGAACGCGTGAATACGGTGAGGTTCGGGAACCTGACGGCGTCCGATTATCTCCTGAACCTCTAAATTTCCCTTCCTTTAATTCCCAGGTATAACTGTCTCTGCTTCACAACGACGTGATATTTCCCGCGGCAAACAATAATCGGGCAGACCCCCCCCGTATCTAACGAGCAAAGCTGCGTCTAAAGCCGCCCTAAGTGCGGTTTTTCACGCAGTTCACTCCTTCCGTCCTGCGACTGCAAACTGGCGGAGCGCTATCCACGAAATGCCACAAAAGAGCCCAGCGGCGGTTGTAGCGCGGCTGTCCCTAGCCGCGTAACTGTCGCGGGTGGGGACAGCTGCGCTGCAAAATTTAAATTGAGACACTACGTCGGGCTCGCTTTGCTTGACAATTGTTGAAGACGTAAAATAGCATAGAAAGTCTAATACATTAGCATCGGCCTGGGGGAGGGTAGACGTATCCCCAGCCGGCGGGCATTGAATGTTTGACGCACTCCAAGACCGGTTGCAAAAGGTTTTCAAGACCTTGCGCATCCAGGGAGTTCTGAACGACGAGGTCGTTGACCAGACCTTGCGTGAAGTTCGCCTGGCGCTTCTTGAAGCCGATGTTAACCTCAATGTGGTAAAAGAGTTGCTCGACCGCGCTCGTGTCATGGCGCGTGGGGAAGAGGTTCAGGCCAGCCTTTCGCCGGTTCAGGAAGTTATCCGCATCGTTCGCGATCAATTGATCGAAATTCTCGGCCGCGAAGCCTCCTTGCTGTCTTTTTCAAAAGAATACCCCACCGTTTTTCTGATGGTCGGCCTCCAGGGCTCCGGCAAGACCACCACTTCCGGTAAATTGGCGCTGTGGCTCGCTGGGCGAAAGCGCCGCCCGATGCTGGTTTCCACCGATGTCTACCGCCCCGCCGCGCGTGAACAGTTGGCCGTGATCGCCAAGGCCATTCAAATACCCATTTTCACCGGCGAAGGCATCAGCTCTCCGATCCCATTGGCCACCGCCGCCCGCAAAGACGCCGCCGACCGCGGGCACGATGTCTTGATCGTTGATACCGCGGGCCGCTTGCACATTGACGAGGAATTGATGAACGAAGTCAGTGAGCTGCGCACCAAGCTGCGGCCCAGCGAAGTGCTTCTGGTGGCCGACGCCATGATCGGCCAGGACGCCGTGCGCAGCGCCCAGGAATTTCATGAGCGCCTGGGCACCACCGGAGTGATCCTGACCAAGCTCGACGGCGATGCCCGCGGCGGCGCGGCGCTTTCCATTCATCACGTCACCGGCCAGCCCATCAAGTTCATGGGCGTCGGCGAGAAATACGACCAACTGGAAGTCTTCTACCCCGAGCGAATCGTTTCCCGCATCCTGGGCATGGGAGACATTCTCTCGCTCATCGAAAAAGCCGAGCAGAAGATCGACAAGCAGAAGGCCATTGAGGTCCATCGCAAGCTGCAAACCGACACGTTTTCACTGGAGGACTTCCGCGACCAGTTGAGCCAGGTTCGCAAAATGGGACCCATGGATCAGATGTTGGGCATGCTCCCCAAAGTCGGAATATTCAAAGATGCCGGAAAGGTGAAGGTGGAGGAAAAAGAGCTGATTCACATTGAGGCGATCATCGATTCCATGACCCCTCAGGAACGCCGCAACCACGAGATCATCAACGGCAAGCGGCGCAAGCGCATCGCACGCGGCAGCGGAACATCCGTTCAGCAGGTCAATCAGGTCTTGAAACAATACTTCCAAATGCGCAAAATGATGAAGTCCATGAGCCAGAACCTTCTGGGCCGGGGGCTCAGCCGTTTGCGCATGCCGACAGGGTCAGGGATATGATCGAGATCGAACGGAAAAATGAATGTTGGGCGAATAAGGCTTCAACTGCCTTTGGGCAGGTGGCGATTCAGAGAGGGAAAAGAGTCCAACTCTTATCGCCGGTAAAACATCAAAAAAGAGGTGGAGATTGTTAAGAATACGCTTGGCTCGAACGGGCGCGAAGAAGAAAAGTACTTACCGTGTTGTGGTGATTGATCGCGAGCGGGCCCGCGATGGACGTTTTGTGGAAATTGTCGGCCATTACAATCCCCGGCGAACTCCTCCGGAGATCATGCTGAACCGCGAACGCGTTGATTATTGGATCGGACGGGGGGCACAACCTTCGGAAACGGTGCAAAGTTTCTTGAAGAAACCTCACGCGTCGGCTCCTCCGGCCTGAAGGAGGCCGGCATCTGCGCCAGCCGCGGCGGCTGCACGAGTGGCGATCAACGGGTCTCAACCACAACTGTTCAAACGGACCTAGGCACATCAACTCAAGTGCGCGGGAGGGGCAGATGAGGGAGTTAATCGAAGCCATTGCCAAGGCGCTGGTGGATAATCCCGAACAGGTTTCTGTGCGGGCTGTGGAAGGCGAACAAGTGACCGTGCTGGAATTGCGGGTGCATCCCTCCGATTTGGGGAAGGTGATCGGAAAACAGGGGCGTACGGCGCGCTCCATTCGCACCATTCTCAACGCTGCCGGCATGAAGCTCAAGAAGCGCTTCACGCTGGAGATTCTGGAGTAGGGGGCTGCGGTCTCACCGCCGGCTGGAAGCGGCGTGAAGGGCGGGAGAAGCTTTGGCGCAAAACTTCGCCGGGCAATTCTTGGCCATCGCGCAAATTCTCCGGCCGCAAGGACGAAAGGGAGAGGTCGCGGCGGAAATCCTTACGGATTTCCCGGAACGGTTCCGCGGGTTGCAAGCGGTTTTCCTGGAATCTCCCGGGGAGGCCCCCCGGCCGATCCACATTGAGCGTTCCTGGCCTCACAAGGGCCGAATCATCCTGAAATTCTCGGGTGTAGACACGATTGAGAACGCGTCGCGCCTGCGCGGCCGGCAAGTGCTTATTCCCTGGGAACAGCGCACCTCGCTTCCCGCGCACCAATATTATTTGTGCGAATTGCAGGGTTGCCAAGTGGTCTGGGAGCGTCGGGAGCGGGAAATCGGGACTGTTACAGAAATCGAGACCACGGGCGGCGTGGACATTCTTCACGTCGAGCGTCCTGACGGAAAAGCGGAAGTGCTGATACCTCTCGCGCAGGAAATCTGCACGCGGATCGACGTTGGCGCTCGCAGGATTGTAATCGACCCGCCGGAAGATTTGCTGGAGTTGAATGATCCGGGAGGGGTGAAGGATAAGGAGTAAAGCTTAAAGAATGTATGGCCGCAGCCAGGGGTCCGTCAAAGTGCTGCAACTGTTAGACAACAGGACGGTGGCAACCGAGACGGATTTTGGAGTGGGGCAGCTTGCTGCCAGCCAGAAAAGCGGGAGCAAGCTCCTGCACTCCCGACCGACACGACTTTGACGTACCCCTGGGGCGCAGCTTTTCATCCTTTACGCATTACGCTTTATCCTTTACCCTTCCCTGATGACCTTCGACGTCGTCACCATCTTTCCGGACTTCTTCCGCAGCATCCTGGAGCACGGGCTGCTGAAAAGGGCCGTGGCGTCGGGCCGGGCAGCGATCCGGCTGCACGATTTGCGGGATTACACCGATGATCGCCATCGCACGGTTGATGATCGGCCGTTCGGCGGCGGGCCTGGAATGGTCTTCAAGCCAGAACCCATTTTCCGGGCGGTCGAGGCGCTTCGCAGCGAGGAGCAGGATGAGGATGTTCGGGTCATTCTGCTCTCTCCCCAGGGCCACCTGCTCACTCAGGCCGCTGCAGAGGAGCTTTCACATGCCGCGCGCATGGTTTTGATCTGCGGGCGCTATGAAGGCGTAGACGAGCGGGTGGTGGAACATCTCGCCACGGATGAAATTTCGATTGGCGATTTCGTCCTGAGCGGAGGCGAACTCCCCGCGGCGATTTTGATGGAAGCTACGATCCGCCTGCTCCCGGGAGTGCTGGGAAACGAAGAGTCGCGACAGCAGGATTCATTTGCGGCTCCGGAGGTAGGTTCGCAGGACGGTAGACCGGGGTTGCTCGATTGCCCGCACTACACACGCCCGGCGGAATTTCGCAACTGGAAAGTGCCGGAAGCTCTGCTCTCCGGCGACCACGAACAGATTCGCCAGTGGCGGCGGCGGCGTGCGCTGGAGAAAACCTGGAGGCGCAGGCCGGAGCTGCTTACGCGGGTTTCACTGAGCGCCGATGACCGGCAGTGGCTTGAGTCGCTTGAGGGGAAAGCTTGACGCGGGTCCCGCAGGGGCGGGAGAACCGCTCCAGGATTTAAAATCTTATTTCGAGGCTGAGTCGGCAGGAGAAAATCCCTGCGCAAATTTGCGCCCTCGAAAAATTGGGGAGAATGGAAACATGAATGCGCTCGAAAAAGTTGAACAATCACAGATGAAGCAGGGAGTCCCGGCGTTTCGCTCCGGCGACACCGTGCGCGTCCACGTCAAGATCAAGGAAGGCGAAAAAGAACGAATTCAGGTGTTCGAGGGAACGGTGATTGGCCAGCGCCGCGCCCGCAATCACTCCATGTTCACCGTCCGCAAGATTTCCTTTGGCCACGGCGTGGAGCGCATCTTCCCCTTGCACTCGCCGGTGGTGGACAAGATTGAAGTGGTGCGCTCCGGCCGGGTTCGCCGCGCCAAGCTCTATTACCTGCGCAAGCTCCGCGGCAAAGCCGCCCGCCTGCGCTCCGCCCAGGCCGAACAGGAAGCGTAACCCAACTGCTCCAGCAATATGAACAGAAGGCAATTCCTCAAGACCTCCGGATCAGCAACGATCTTGTACGTACCGGTGCGCGGCATTTGGGCAAAAGGTGGATTCCGCCGACGTCGGCCTTTCGACGCGGATTGGCCCTCACAGGACGAGTGGAAACGCCTTCACGACGCAGTCGGTGGAAATCTGATTCGAGTAAACTCTCCGCTCACAGCCTTAAAGGCCGACCCGGGAAGCGACGCCGCCAAAGATTACCTCGCGAACATCCGAAACCCCTACTACATTGGCGACCATCCGGGCCTGACACAATCCCTGGGCTGGGTGGATGCGTGGGCCAGCCAGCCGAGCGTCTATGCCGTGGCCGCCACGAACGCGCAGGACATTGCCGCGGGGGTGAAATTCGCGCGCGAGCACGATTTACGCCTGGTGGTCAAAGGCGGCGGGCACAGCTATCAGGGCACCTCGAATGCGCCGGACTCTCTTCTCATCTGGACGCGGCGCATGCATGACGTCACGCTGCTCCCGGCGTTTGTGCCGCAAGGATGCGAGGGCAAGGTAGCGCCACAGCCCGCCGCATCCGCCGGCGCCGGGGCGATCTGGATGCAGGCTTACGATGCCGTCACCACGCGCGGCGGCCGCTACGTTCAGGGCGGCGGCTGCACAACCGTGGGAGTAGCGGGCCTGATTCAAAGCGGCGGGTTCGGAAGCTTTTCGAAGCACTATGGAACAGCAGCGGCCGGATTGCTGGAAGCGGAAGTGGTGACTGCCGACGGCGAGATTCGCATTGCCAACGCCTGCCTGAATTCTGATTTGTTCTGGGCGCTCAAGGGCGGCGGAGGCGGCACTTTCGGCGTGGTGAGCCGGGTGACGCTGCGCACCCACGACCTGGCGGAGTGGTCGGGCGGGGCCATCTTCGACGTTAAAGCTGCTTCTGACGGCGCTTATCGCGATCTGGTCCGCGCGTTCGTCAGTTTCTACCGGGATCACCTCTTTAACGACCACTGGGGCGAGTCGGCGCACTTTCAGCCTGAGAATACGCTCGAAATCCGCATGGTCTCCAACCGGCTTGACACGGATGAGGCACGCAAAGTCTGGCAGCCGTTTAGGGATTTCGTAGCGCACTCGCCGCAGAAATACGCGCTGGGTGGGGACCAGATCATCGGCAGCATGCCGACGCGCGGCTGGTGGGACGTGGATTGGCGGAAGGAGCATCACCACCAGGTTTTTAAATCCGATTCGCGGCCCGGCGCCTTGCCCAGCAACGTCTGGTGGACGGGCGATGCCGGTCAGGTGAGCTGGTTCATTTGGGCATACGAGTCGCAGTGGCTTCCGGCATCGCTGCTGGAAATTGACTCGCAGGAGAAGCTGGCCGAAGCATTGTTTCAAGGCTCGCGCCACACGAGCATCGAGCTGCATTTCAACAAAGGCCTTGCCGGAGGGACGCGCGATGCGCTGGAGAGATCGCGCGACACGGCCACTAATCCCGCCGTGCTCGAGGCGTTTGCCCTGGCCATCATCGGTGACGCCCAGGGGCCCGCTTACCCGGGAATCCCCGGCCATGAGCCCGATGTGGCGGAGGGCCGAAAGGCGGCGGCGCGCGTCCACGCCGCAATGAACGAGCTTCGTGCCGTTGCGCCCATCCCCGGAGCTTATGTGAGCGAGAGCAATTACTTCGAAAAAGGCTGGCAGCAATCCTACTGGGGAACGAATCACGCGCGCCTTGCCGCGATCAAGAAGAAGTACGACCCCGAGGGACTGTTTTTCATCCACAACGGCGTGGGCTCCGAGGAGTGGAGCACGGACGGGTTTGTGAGACTATGAATCGAGATGCCCGCCCCCTCAGCGCGCCACACCTGCGTGACCTCCGCTGGATCCGGGGACATCGCGATACGTGAACTTTCTCTCTACGCCTTCGAATTCCTTGCCGTCTACTTCCACGTAGGGATAGATGAAGTAGTTGAGGGGTGGGCCATCCTGCTTGGGCTGGAGCGTCAGGTCGCGCCCCACGGTAAATTGAACGCGGTTCGCGTCGAGAGCACCGAAGAAATATTCGCGCTTCTTGGGATCCTTCCACGCCTCGGAGATGTCCACCGGTACCCAGCCCACGCCATTCGCGTAAAACTCCGCCCAACAGTGGTAGCCGGGGATTGCGCCTTCCGCGCCTGTAGGGACCGGGAAACCGATTTCAAAGCGCGCGGGAATTCCCTCCGCCCTCGCGAGCGAGATGAACAGCGAGTGGAAGTCCGTGCAGTTGCCATGCTTCGCGTCGCATACCCAAAGCGAATCGCCGCGTCCCCAGCCGGTGCCCGACTTATCATAGCGAACGGTGTTGAACACGAAATCGTAAAGCGCGCGGGCCTTCTCCACCGTCCCCTGCTTGCCGCGGGTGTTTTCATCCGCCAGCGTCTTGATGCGGCCATCGATGGGCACCAGGCGGTCCGGGGCAAGATAAGCCGCGAGACTTGCGTGCGCGGATTCGGGCCCATGACTCGCCTTCAGGAGATGGTCGTAATCCCCCTTAACGTATTCCTGGCGCGTCACCTGGTATTCCAGAATGAATACCGCAGGGCTCGCGGAGGGATGAAGGATCTCCCCGTAGAGAATGTGATTGCCGAAAGCAGTCTCGCGCGTGGAGTGCAGCGGAACCGGTCCGCTGGCCTTCAAGGCCACGGTTTGATTTGCATCCGTCGTGGCGATGGGAATCCATACCCGCACGCGCTTTGCGCCGGCAGGAATGTCCTTGAGGGTCACCTGGTAGGTAAAGATAAACGTCCGCGAGGGCGCAGAGAATTCTCCAGGCATCAGCGCGGCAACAGTCAGCGCCATGAGCGCAAGAAGAGAGAAAAGCATCAACAACGGCCGGGTTTTCACGGTCCCCTCCAGGTTAATTATGGATGAATGGAAATGCAGGCAATCGGCACGCGATTCGGAAGGTTCACGCTCAGGTGAAGCCGATGCGGAAATAGGCGGACATCCGGATGGGTTGACTCATTTTTCAGCCCTGCCCCACCGAGGCGCGTCATCATTCTTTGCTGAATCGCTTGGCCGCGTCAAGTCTTAAGGCTCTGCGGTCGTGTGGTGATTAAAATCGCAGTGCGGGCGTCCCGCCCGCTGTGGCACGGGCATCCTGCCCGTGCGCATGGGCTGGAAGGCCATGCCACAGCGGGTGGAAACTCTCAGCGGCCCTGGCCGAAATGAAATACCACGCCGAAGTTGACCCGCAAGTTATTTTGATTGTTGTCGAAGAAATTAGGCATGCGCGTCATCACGTAATCCGCCTGTAAAACTCTCACGGAGATTCGATGAGACACATTCAAATCTACCCCTCCGCCGGCAGCCATGGAAAAACCACTGGCGGTGCCTGAGGTGGTGGCGTTGGGACCATAAAGCGTCCCGCTACCTGTCGAGCCGCCGAACATGGATTCGCCAAACAGCGTGACCTTCCTCCAGTGGTGGGTGGAATAGCGCGGGCCGAAGAGGAAGGTTTCCACACGCAGCGTGCGCCCCGTCTTATCCACGTTGCCCTGGTAATACCCTCCGAAATCGACAAGACCGCTGATGCCGTGGACGAGCAGCGTAGAGAACTCACCTGTGGCACCATTCATGCTGAAGCAACCGCACTCGCCCGGGGGTGCGTTGGCGTGAAAATAGCTGTAACCCACGAAAGCATCGATCGGAGTGGCAATCTGCGCGTGCGCACCGGCGGCACACAAAAGCAGCAGGACGAATGCCACACCCAGCTTTCGATAAAGGCCAGTGCCCATTTTTCTCTCCTCCGGATCAGTTGACCGTCAGCGTAACCGTGGTTGAATGCTGAATGCTCCCGGACGTTCCCGTAACCGTAATGGTGTAAACTCCCGCCGGGGTGCCGCCCACCGTGGGTGTGGGGAATCCACCCTCTCCACACGCCGCCATGAAGCTCAGGGCCAGCAGCGCGGCGAAGAGCAGGCAGCCGGCCGCAAGCCGGCGGAGCGATCTGCGCTTTGCGTACCAAACAGCCGCCAGCAATGTCGAAGCCGAAAGGATCAGCAATCCAGCGGGAATAACCGGTGGAGGCGCGCCGACGGGCGGCGATACTCGCGCCGTTGAGCCCGCCGTGGTAGTAACCGTCATCTGCGTGCCGGCGCCATTGGCCCCGGGAGTGACAGAACCCGAGGCAAACGCGCAGGTGGTTGTCGCCGGAGAGTTCGCGCAAGTCAGCGCCACAGCATTTGAGAATGTGCCATCCACCGAACCCACATTGATGGTATAAACCGCCTGCGCACCCGGAGCTACGGTCTGGGAACCGTTCGACGAAGCCACCGAGAAGTCCGCTCCCGTCCCGCTCAGATTCAGGTTCTGCACGCTGCCCGCCACGCCGTTGCTGTTATCGGTAACGGTCAGGGTTCCGCTCAAGGGGCCCGGGGCGGATGGCGTGAAGGTGATATTGATCGTGCAGGAACTCCCGGCGTTAACGCTGCCGCCGCAGGTGTCGTTTTGAGCGTAACCGGTACTGACCGCGATGCTCGTAATCGTGAGGGCGGCGGTGCCGGTATTGCTGAGCGTGACCGGCTGGGACGCGCTTGTGGAGGTGATGGGCGTCGCGCCGAGGCTCAGCGATGTTGAGGGGTTCAGGCTCGCGATCGGCACTCCCACTCCCGTGCCGCTTAAACTGACGGTCTGGGTGCTGCCCGCGACACCATTGCTGTTGTCGGTGACGGTCAGCGTCCCGCTGAGCGCGCCGGTGGTGGAGGGAGTGAACGTCAGGTAAATCGTGCACGAACCGGGCGCAGCGAGGGCGCTGCCGCAATTGTTCGTCACGCCGAAGTTGGCACTCACCGCGATGCTGGTGATGGACAAATTAGCACTGCCGGCGTTGCTCAGGGTGACGGTCTGGGTGGCGCTGGTGGTTCCCTCCGTTTGGTTTCCGAAGGGCAAGGAAGCTGGGGAGAGGGCGGCCAGCGGTGCAGTGCCTGTGCCCGTCAAAGTCACCGTTTGCGTGCTGCCCGTCACTCCGTTGGTGTTATCGGTAACGGTGATCGAGCCATTCCGTGCGCCGCTCACCGTGGGAGTAAATGTCACTGTGATCGTGCAGGATCCGGGATTGCCGATGCTTGTTCCGCAATTGTTTGTTTGGCTGTAATCGCCGCTGGCCGCGATGCTGGCAATCGTCAGCACGTCACTGCCGGTATTGCTGAGGGTGATCTGCTGCGAAGCGCTTGCCGTCCCCACGATTTGATTCCCAAACTCCAAGCTTGTGGGAGACACGCCGGCAACCGGAGCCGTGCCCGTGCCCGTCAACGTGACGGTCTGCGTGCTTCCGGAATTTCCGTTGGTGTTATCCGTAAAGGTGATCGAACCACTGACCGCACCCACGGTCGTAGGGGTGAAGGTCACGGTGATGATACAGGTGCCGCCGATTGCAATTGTGCTGCCGCCACAACTATTCGTGAAACTGAAGCCGGGGGTGATTGCCACGGTCGAAAGACTGAGCGATGCCGTGCCGTTGTTGCTGATGGTGATGGTCTGCGGCCCGCTGGTGGTGTTAATGAATTGATTGCCGAATGACAGGTTGTTGGTGGAGATTCCCACGATGGGAACGTCGGGTGTGCCCGTTCCAGTGAGGGCAACCGTCTGAGGACTTCCGCCGACGTTATCCGTGACCGTTACTGTCCCATTCAGCGGGCCCGTGGATGTGGGATCGAATGTGATGTCGATGGTGCAGGTGCCTCCGGACACCACCGTTCCTCCCGTGTACGGGCAGGACGTGGGGGTCATCGCCAGTGCGTATTCTCCGCTCAGAACGATGCTCGTCAAATTCAGCGGCCCTGTGCCGGTGTTAGAAACCGTTACACTTTGGGTGGGGCTGACGGTTCCTTGCGGTTGATTTCCGAAGTTCAGAGGGCTGGGGGAAAGGTTGATGCTGGGCGATAACGCCACGGCTTGAACCTGCACCAGAAAGGCCTCCTGCGTCTCCGAAGGGTCCGTCCCCTGATAGGCGTTGCCCGAAACGGGAAAGTCGCTGGAGGAAGTTTGTCCGGCAATGTCAGCGTTGCCATTTGAATCCACGGCGATGCCATAGCCCCAGTCGTAGTTGTTACCGCCCAGGTAGCTGGAGTAAGTCAAAGCGCTCCCAACGCCGTTCAGCATGGCCACAAAAGCGTCGGACTCACCGTTGTCATTGCCATGGTTCGGTTGGAACGCATTGACGATGGGAAAGTACTGCGTCGAGTAAGTCCAACCGGTAATGAAGGCATCACCGTAGGGGTCCAGTGCGATGGCCGTCCCTTCGTCCTGGGCGCTGCCGCCCAGATAGGTGGAATAGACTAAGGCATTTCCCGCGGTGTTTAATTCCGTAACAAAAGCATCCGCAACGCCTCCACCGTAGGAGTTTTGAAAGGCATTACCCGCAATGGGAAAGGAATACGAATCCGTGGCGCCGACGACAAAGGCGTTGCCCGTGGAATTCACCGCAATGCCGTTGCCGTAATCAAATTCGGGACTCCCCAGATAGGTTGAATACACCAAGGTGTTGCTGGCAGGATTCAATTTTGAAACGAAGGCGTTGGTTGTCCCCGGCTCTGAAGGTTGAAAGGCATTCACCGTCGGAAAGTTGTACGACGAGGTGTTGCCGGTAATGTAGACGTTGCCCGAGGAATCGACCGCAATGCCTTCACCGTAATCCTCGTAGTTTCCGCCCAAATAGGTGGAGTAAGCCAAGCCGCCCGAACTGTTCAGTTCGGTCACGAATGCGTTGGTAGAACCCGGTTGGGTTGATTGATAAGCGTTGAGCGTGGGAAAGTTTGGCGACGAAGTATAGCCCGTGATGTAAGTGTTGAGGGCGGAGTCGATGGCAATGGCTTGGCCATAGTCCTCGTAATTTCCACCCACATACGTCGACCACGCCAGGGAGAGTCCGTTCGGACCGAACTTGGTTACGAACGCGTTGATTGAACCCGGCTGCGTGGTCTGGAAGACGCCGCTGGTGGTGGGAAAGTCGGATGACGAAGTCGTGCCCACAACGTA
>JASHTO010000644.1 GCA_030040515.1 Terriglobia bacterium | reverse complement strand
ATGGAGAGCGAAATTGAGCTGTTTCATCTCGATCAGCCGGTTCAGGTTCGCGTGATTTCTTACCCGGATCGCGTGTTTACGGGAAGGGTTTCCAAGATTTACGAGACCGTGGATCCGGATACGCATCGAGTGACGATCCGCTCCGAAATCGCCGACCCCCACGATGAGTTGCGCCCGGGAATGCTGGCGAACTTCGTCATTCGCGTTCACCCGCCGGTGGAATCGATCGCCTTACCCGAAGACGGCGTGGTGCGCGATTCCGATGGCACAATGGTCGCGTGGGTGACCACCGACCGGCATCATTTTGTGCAGAGGATCATCAAAACCGGCCTGCGTCGCGACGGCCAGGTGCAGATTCTTGACGGCTTGCAGCGTGGCGAACTGGCTGTGACCGACGGCGCCGTGTTTATCAGCAACATGCTGGAAGCGCCGCCGAGCGACTAGAAGTGGAAATTAGAAACTGGAAATCGGAAACTGGAAACTAAGTTGACCACACAAAATAACGCGCTTCATTGTGCGGCACGCTGGGGTAGCCACGGTCAACTCGCAGCGCGGGTTGACCGTGGGCTTGTTCACGACTCGCCAACCCACGGTCAGAAAAGCCCTGACCGTGGCTACCCATGCTCCAGTTTCTAATTTCCAGTTTCTGAATTCCGATGGTTGGTCATGTTTAGAGCGCTTATCTCATTCTGTCTGAGCCGCCGCCCGATTGTGATGCTGGGTCTCATCATGTTTGTCGCCGCCGGACTCGTCGCCTTCAAGATGCTCAACATTGATGCGTATCCCAACCCCACACCGGTAATTCTGGAAATCACCGCACAAGCTCCGGGGCTTTCCGCCGAGGAGATGGAGCGCTACTACACCATCCCCATGGAAATCGGCCTTTACACCACGCCGGGCATTGACGTGATCCGTTCAACCTCGTTCTATGGATTGTCCTTTGTGCGGGTTAATTTCAAATACGGTGTGGACTACTACTTTGCCTACGCCCAGGCGTCGATTGCGCTCCAGCAAAACGTCAACTTGCCCGGCGGCCTGGTGCCTACTATTCAGGCCAATAGCTCAACCGGTGAGATTTACCGCTATCAGGTTGTCGGGCCGCCGCATTTCGGCATCACCAATTTGCGCACGGTGCAGGATTGGATCGTGGCGCGCCGCCTGCTCACCATTCCCGGCATCGCCGCGGTGAACAGTTGGGGCGGCCCCACCAAGGAATTCCAGGTGGAAGTCGATCCGCACAAACTGGAAGCCTACAACGTGAGCGTGCCCCAGATCCTCACGGCGCTTGGCAACGCCAACATCAATGTAGGCGGGCGCGAAATCCGCGTTGGCCAGCAGTCCATCAACATCCGGGGCGTGGGGCTGATCGACGACGGAGGCAACGACGATTTGCGCCAGGGCTACAAGGTGGGCGACATTGAAAATGTAGTTCTCTCGGAGTCGAATGGCGTGCCCGTGCTGGTCCGTGATGTCGGCAAAGTTTCCGTGGGATACCGGCCCCGATTGGGCATTCTGGGCAAGGACAATGACGATGACGTGGTGGGCGCCATCGTGGTGATGCGGCGGACGGAAAAGACTGCCGACATGATTCCCAAGGTGAAGGAGGCCATCGACAAGATCAATCACGATGGCAGCCTGCCACCGGGCGTTCACGTCGTGCCCTACTACGACCGGTCAACTCTCGTGGCCGTTACGACAAATACCGTTCTGCACAACCTGATCTTCGGGTGCCTCCTGGTTTTCCTGATTCAGTGGATCTTCCTCGGCAATTTGCGCAGCGCCATCATCGTGGGGCTGAATATTCCCTTCGCGTTGTTCTTCGCCATCATGCTCCTGGTGGCGACGGGTGACAGCGCCAACTTGCTTTCCCTGGGCGCGGTGGACTTCGGCATCATTGTGGATTCCGCGGTTATCCTGGTGGAAAACATCTACCGCACTTTTCAGCTCGGCCCCGAAGAACGATCAGGACTGATTCATCGCCTGGCGGAAGGAAACTGGGGGCCCGATCCCACACGCTCGCCGGACCATGCTTCACCCGTCCATGGTTGGACGGACCGGCTGCGGCTCATTCTCATCAGTGCCATTCAGGTTGATCACGCGGTGCTGTTTTCAACATTCATCACCGTGGCTGCGTTCGTGCCACTTTTCACGATGCAGGGTGTGGAAGGTCAAATTTTTGGACCCATGGCACGCACTTACGGTTACGCCCTCGCCGGCGCACTGATTGCCACCTTCACCATCACCCCTGTTCTCGCTTCTGCCCTGCTTCCCAAGACCGTCGAAGAGGCTGAAACAATCGTGGTCCGCGCGTTGCACCGTCCCTTCGACCCTGCGCTGCGCATGATGTTGAAACATCGCGTCCTCGCTGCAGTTATCGGGGTGGTATTTCTGGCGGCCTGCGGAATTTTGGGAACGAGGCTGGGCAGCGAATTCCTGCCCCACCTGGAAGAAGGCAACTTCTGGATTCGTGCCTCGATGCCCATGACCCTCTCCCTTCAGGATGGCGAGGCGGCGACGCGCAAGATGCGCGAGATCCTGCTGCGCCACCCGGAAGTAATCACGGTGGTTTCCCAGCACGGCCGGCCCGATGACGGCAGCGACGCGGCGCCCTTCTCGAATGTTGAATTATTTGTTCCGCTCAAGCCCTTTGAAAAATGGCCCAAAGGCTTGACCAAGGACATCCTGACCAACCAGATTCAGAAGGAGTTCGAAAACGAGCTGCCCGGTGTCAACTTCAATTTCTCGCAGTATATTCAAGACAACATTGAGGAGGCGGTTTCAGGCGTCAAGGGCTCGAATTCCATCAAGATCGTGGGCCCGAACCTTAAAACTCTCACTGAACTAGCGGAACAGGTGCGTGACCAGATGACCCAGGTTCGCGGAGTCGCCGACTTGGGAATCTTTCCCGTCCTCGGCCAGCCCAACTTGAACATCAGAGTGGATCGCGCCAAAGCCGCCCGCTATGGCCTGAATTCCGGAGACGTCAATGCCGTGGTGCAAGCGGCCATGGGAGGCGCCGTGGCCACTTCCGTGCTCGAGGGCGACCGGCAGTTCGACCTGGTAGTTCGCTACACCCCCGAATACCGCAACAGCATCGACAAAATTCGCAACATCAAGGTAGCTTATCAAACCCCCAGCGGCGTCAACGCCTATATTCCCTTGAGTGAATTGGCCGACATCTCCCTGGATACCGGGGCCGCCTGGATTTACCACGAGGGCGTACAGCGATTCATCCCGGTCAAATTCAGCGTGCGAGGGCGGGACCTGGGCAGCACGGTTGCGGAAGCGCAGGAGAGAATCGCGAAGAACGTCAAACTGCCCAGCGGTTATCGCATGGTTTGGGCGGGCGAGTTCGGCGAGCTTCAGGCTGCCAAGGCCCGGCTGGCGGTGATCGTGCCCGTAACGCTTATTTTAATCCTGGGCCTTCTCTACGGGATGTTCAATTCGCTCCTGGAATCGCTTCTCGCCTTGCTCGGAATCCCCTTCGCCTTTGCCGGCGGGATTCTGGCGCTCTACATTGCGGGCTTGGCATTCAGCGTCTCCGCGGCGATTGGTTTCGTTTCGCTGCTTGGTGTTTCGGTCATGAATGGGATCCTCATCATTACTTATTACAAGGATGCGCTGCTTCTGGGCGGGACTCCACTGGAGGCCATGTTCCATGCCGCATCCACCCGAATGCGCCCCTTGCTGATGACCAGCCTGTCCGCTTGTATTGGACTTTTTCCGGCAGCGATCTCGACAGGGATTGGAAGCCAGGTGCAGCGGCCACTCGCCACAGTGATTGTGGGCGGCATGCTCCTCGGCCCGATGATGTTGCTCCTCGTTGTCCCTTCTCTGAAAGTGGAATTCCTTGGCCGCAGGAAAGGACTCCCGAGGGAGGTGCCACCGTTATGAAGGTCTATTGCCTGCTGCTTTTCTTCATCGTTTGGCCGGGGTTTGGAGTTGCGCGAATCTCTGCGCAATCTTTAGACGCAGCCTCCCCA
>JASHTO010000643.1 GCA_030040515.1 Terriglobia bacterium | reverse complement strand
CACACCCAACGTCCGGAGCCTTCTCGCCCAGCTTGCCACCCTCCTCACGGAGGATGGACGCGTTCATATCCTGGACCTGGTGTTGCCCGCGCGTCCCTCGGTGGCCCGGTTCCTGGCGATTCACGATCGGGGTGAATTTCCGCGGCCACTGGAGGAGTGGAGAGGGATCTTCAGTGAATCGTTTATACCCGAGGTCTTCGAGCCTTACCCTCTCACGGGCCTGGGAACGACCTTGTGGGAAATGGTTTACTTCAAGGGGAGGCGCAGGAGATGAGTCTGCCATTTCGGTTGTCAGTTGCCGTCCCACTCTATAACGAAGAAAGTGTTCTCCCGGAATTCCTGCGGCGGACTCGCGCGGTCATCGATACCGTGGCAGGCGGCCCGCACCAGATGGTCCTTGTCGATGACGGCAGCGTTGACCGCACGTGGGCGCTTCTGGAAGAGGCCGCGGCCGCCGATTCCCGGCTGGTGGTCGTGGGGCTTTCCAGGAATTTTGGCCACCAAGCCGCCCTCACCGCCGCGCTCGACCATTGCTCGGGCGATGCGGTGGTGGTGATGGACGCCGACCTTCAGGACGTCCCGGAAGCGATTCCCCTCTTTGTCGAAAAATTCCAGCAAGGCTACGACGTTGTGTACGCCACGCGCGCCAGCCGAAAGGAAGCGTGGTGGCTGAAGCTCTGCTATTTCCTCTTCTATCGCGTTCTGGCCATGCTCTCCGAGATGAGGCTGCCGCTCGATGCAGGCGATTTCGCCTTACTCTCCCGCCGCGTGGTGGAGCAGCTTCGGCGCCTGCCCGAACACCATCGTTATCTGCGCGGCCTGCGCAGTTGGGTGGGGTTCCCGCAGATCGGCATCCCGGTCGACCGGGCCGAGCGCCACTCCGGCAAGAGCAAGTACAGCATTGGGAAGCTGCTCAGGTTGGCCTCCGACGGGATATTCGCGTTCTCCATTGTGCCCCTGCGCGCCGCCATCCTCACGGGCGCATTGGCCACAGCTCTTTCGGTTCTATTCGCCATCTATTCCGTGTATGCCCGCCTGTTTCTAAAGCGATCTCCTCAGGGTTTCACGGCACTGGTCTTGCTGATCACTTTCCTCTCGGGCATTTTGCTGTTCTTCATGGGAATCATCGGTGAATACGTTGGGCGGCTCTATGAAGAAGTGAAGGCGCGCCCGCTTTACATCGTCGGCAAGACCGTTGGATGGCCTCCTGCACACTCGCCCGCCTTGCCCGCTACCGAGTTCGCAACGGAGCCCATTGAAGCGTCCAGAAGTGCAGCCCAGGTCAAGAACAAGTAGGGAGCCGGAATCCGACCGTGCGTGACGATTACCTTGAACGCTATCGCGACCTCTACCAGCACCATTGGTGGTGGCGCGCTCGCGAGAAACTGATCCTGAAAAGCCTGCGCGCTCATCAGCCTCCTGGAGGATGGAAGACGATTCTGGATGTCGGTTGTGGCGACGGCTTGTTTTTCGACCAACTGCTCCCATGGGGAGACGTGGAAGGCGTGGAACCTACCGCGGCATTACTCAGCGAAAATGGTCCACACCGCTCGCGCATCCACCTTTGCCCCTTTGACGAGAATTTCGAGCCGCACAAGGAATTCCAACTCATTCTGATGCTCGATGTTTTGGAGCATCTTTCGGACCCCCCCGCCGCCCTGCGCCGCGCCTTGGCCCTGCTCGCCCCGGGCGGAAGGTTGCTCATCACCGTGCCCGCTTTCCAAGCCCTGTGGACGAATCACGATGTGGTGAACGGCCACGTCACACGTTACACACGCCGAACTTTTCGCGAGTTGGCCCGGCAAGCGGGCCTTTCCATCCACGCGGAGCACTACTTCTTCCAATGGCTTTTTCCGCTCAAGCTCGCTGCACGAATCATGGAACGCGCTTCCGGCACTCCGCCTCGACCTGCGAGTGTTCCCCCCGCTTGGCTCAACAAGCCGCCCTATTGGCTCTCCCGGCTTGAACAGTACACCTGGGGTGCCCTTCCCTGCCCCTTTGGCAGCTCATTGATGGTGTGGGGAAGTAAGCCCGCCAAGAACGAGCGATTCGCCATTCCCTAAACTCCAATCTGCCGGCATGCCGCGGACCAGTGGCGCAGATTATTCGCCGTGGAGCGGAGGAAGGCGGCAATTTCTGCCGGACACCATGCCGGCAGACGCGGAGCTGCCCCCGCCTCCAGAAATTCCGAAAGCTCCACCACTCTTTCGATCATGCAGCCACCTGTGGGCTTGAATGAACCGCGCAGAATCCCCAGCAGCCAATCGGTGAGGATCATTCCCCAGAATTCGAAGCGCAGGTCGTCCACGTAGTCGTGGGGATTCCGCCGGTGATGGACCAGGGGGCGGCCAAACGCCACATGGTATTTGGTACCGCGCATGAGGCTGAGCAGAAAGTATCCCCCCCAGATGTCGCCGTAGCGGTCGAGCTTCCCGCCGGGAACAGGCCACGCCATGGTTACGAACACAAAGGCCGGAATCAGTTCCCGCACCACGCTGGTGTTCTGAGTATTGACCGGTGACCAGGTGGATTGCTCGAGAACCAGGTCTTCCGGACCGCGATATCCCCTGCCGCGGATTTTTCCGTTGAGCCACGTCGTGGCGTCCACGTCCGGTTCTTCGAGCCACAGGCCTTCCCTCACTCCCACCGCCGCGTCCGCCGGCGGCGCCACCCTCAAGGGCTCATTCGCCTTGCCGCGCAGGCGGAAGGGATAACCCCGTGGGAACACCTGCCGCTGCGGTTCGAAATCCAGGTACTCGCAGATATTGTGAAATCCCTGCTCTTCCCGCAGCACCGGCTGCCGCCATTCCCCTCCCGTCTTCAGGTGGCAGCCCACGAAGTCATCATCGGCCGGGAAATTATCGTCATCGATGGAGATCATGACCTTGCAGCCGTCCTCCAGCGCCTTCAAATAACCGAAGACTCTTCTCCCGTCGGTGTTGTACGGAATCAGCGGGTAGAGCGTGAATTGCTTTCCCCATGCATCCTGTTCGTCCACTCCAAAGTAAACGGTCTCGAGGCCACGCGCGGAAACTTCCGCCGCGAGGCCACGCGCACTGGGCGGAGTTCTCTTGTCACCCACCACCCAAACCTTAACCTCGTCCAAATGTCCGTAGCGGCGGATGTTTTCGTAAAGATCGTGAAGAATCTCCGGCGGATGAATCGTGGTGAATACGATATGGCAGGCTTTCTTCACGCTGCCGCCCCCGAGGTGGGTTTTGCGACGCGCGCGGGAGTGAAGAATGTCTTGAATTCCATCTGGATGCACCTGCTCCCGCCTATTATCCACTTGCGGACGTTGACTGGGAAGTGGGAAGCCTCTAAAATGATCTTTTGGGCTCTTGCGGGAAAGGACTCCCAGTTCTCCATCCTGTTTCAAGCCCCACACCAGCAAAGCGAAGGGTTGGATATGAACGCGAATGATCTCCGGCCGGGCATGATCATCCGGCACAACAACGACCTGTACACCATTTATAAAGCCGAGCACCGCACGCCGGGCAACCTGCGCGCCTTCGTGCAGGCCAAAATGCGCAACCTGCGCACCGGCTCCATGATCGACCACCGCTTCCGCTCGGAAGACACGGTTGAGAAGGCCCTGATTGACGAAGTCGAGATGCAGTACCTCTATGCCGACGGCGATTCCTTTTATTTCATGAACACCGGCAACTACGAACAGATTCACCTTTCCAAGGAAAGCGTGGGTGACCGCGCGGCCTACCTGGTTCCCGACGTTTTGCTAAAAGTGGCATTCTTCGAAGGGCGTCCCGTTGATATTGAGCTCCCCGCTACCGTGGACCTGAAAGTGATTCAAACCGAGCCCGGCATTAAGGGCGGTTCTGCCACCAACGTCACCAAACCCGCCACCATGGAAACCGGAGTGGTCGTCCAGGTGCCGCCCTTCATCGGCGAAGGCGAAGTCATCCGCGTAGACACCGCCGAAGGCAAATACGTCGAGCGCGCCGGTTAATTACAGATTGCCCCCGTAGGGTTTTCCGCCTGGTCTGGAAACGGTTTTAAAACCGCGGCTGGCGCAGACACCTGCCTTTGGGTGTCTGCGTTTCCGAAGGAACCTTTCTTCTCACTTAGATCTCCGACGAGCACTCTCGCTCCGCGAACGCAGACTCCAAACGGCAGGAGTCTGCGCCAGCCACGGACCACAAGCCCGGTGGTCCGCGTTACACCCCTCAAAAGAAAAACACCTCACGCAAAGACATCAA
>JASHTO010000642.1 GCA_030040515.1 Terriglobia bacterium | reverse complement strand
GATATCGAAGATGTGCCCATCAGCGCTGACCAATCCACCAGCGGCGTTGTGGACGTGCATAGCGGGTCGGACGACGTTTCCCTGGATGGCTCGGCTTATAGCACTTGGTGAGAAGTGAAGTCCGATGAAAGAACTCCGAATTGTGAAGCGCGCGCGATGAAGGCAAGATGCTGTTGCAGAGATTTCGCCGTCCTTGGACTCAGCATGAATCCGAAAAACAAATTGCCGGGATGCTTCGCACCAGGGTTCATGACTCGTTCCAATTGCAGGACACTTCTGAGTCTTAACCTTTAGCCTTTACCCTTTCTTGCTATGGCTGAGTTTGTTTGCAAAATCGGGACGGATGCGGGGCGCGTGTTGACGCAGACGGAGGAGGCTCGCTCGGAGGATGAACTCCGCCAGCGGCTGCGGGCACAAGGGTATTTGATCTTTTCCATCCGCGCGAAAGACCTGTTGAGCTTTCAGGGTAAGACGCAGCGCCCGGGGAAAATTCCAGCGGATGAATTCCTGATTTTCAATCAGCAGTTTCTCACCCTTTCCAAGTCCGGGTTGCCCTTGCAGAAATCGCTGGACTTGCTGGCGCACCAGAGCCGCAGTCCCGCGCTGCGCCTGGCCATTGAGGGGGTGCGTGACAAGGTGCGGTCCGGCGCCTTGCTTTCCGAGGCGTTTGAATCTGCCGGCAGTTTTCCCAAGATTTACTGCGCTACGGTGCGGGCAGGAGAACGAAGCAGCAGCCTGGATAAGGTGCTGACCCAATACCTGAGCTACCAGAAGCAGTCGCGGGGCTTCCGAAAGAAATTCATTTCCGCCCTGATCTACCCCGCCATTTTGCTGATCGTGCTGGGCATTCTGGTGACGCTAGTCGTCACTTTCATCGTGCCGCAGTTTGCCAAACTCTACGCGGATATGGATGTGGAGCTGCCGCGGATCACCACCTTCACCATTTCCGTCGCCATGCAGATTAAACACTACTTTTTGCTGATCCTCCTGGTGATCTGCGGCGTGGTATTGCTCTTCAGGACGGCATCGCGCTCCGCCAAAGCTCGCCTGGCCTGGGAACGCTTGAAATTCAAGCTGCCGATGGTGGGCGGTTTGCTGCTGAAGTTTTCCGCAGCAGAGTTTGCGCGCACTTTGGCGGTGCTTTTGCAGGGTGGCACGCCCATCGTGGCGGCGCTGGAGACCGCCAAGGGCTCGGTCAGCAGCCCGTGGCTTGCCATTGCCATCGGCCAGGCGAAAGAGGAAGTTGCGGCCGGGAAGGAACTCAGCGCAAGCCTGCGCATGAGCGGTTTCTTTCCACCCATCGCCCTCGATATGATGGAGGTGGGTGAAACGACCGGCGCCATGGCCAACATGCTGGAAGCCCTGGCGGAATTCTTCGAAGAAGATGTGGCGATCGACCTCGAAACCCGCCTTTCCCTTGTGGGCCCAGTCATGATCGCGCTGATCGCCGTTATTGTTGCATTCGTGTTGATCGCATTTTATATGCCGTTGTTTTCGATGGCCTCCCAGATCCATTAGGGAGGCAGGACTCGTAGGGGCGGTTCGCGAACCGCCCGGGGGCGACGCGCCCGGGATGCCGAACGCCGATTTCCGCAACCAGAAGTAGGAGGCAGATTTTGCCCGAAACCACCGTTGACGCCAAAGAAATGGAAGCCGCGCGGAAGCTGGCGGCGCGGTATCAATTCCAGTTCGTGGATTTGCGCGACTCGCGGCCGGATGCTGATTTGCTGCGCACCATTCCGCTCGAACTGATGCTCCATTACGAATTTCTACCCTTGGAGGGCAAGGACCACGAACTGGTGATTGTCGTGGCCGACCCCACCAACCTGACTCGCCTGGACGAACTCGAGATCAAGCTCGACCGGCATCTGGTGGTGCGCGTCGCGGCGCCCAGCCAGGTGCGCGATTTCCTGAAGCGAACCGAACCTTCCCAGCGCGTGCTGGATGATGCCACGGAAGAGTTCCGCCTGGACGTCATTCGCGAGGAGGAAGCGGCGGGCGAAGGCCTTTCGCTCGAGCACCTGGTGGACGAGGACCGCGATGTGAGTCCCATGATTCGCCTGGTGGACTCCATCATCTTCGCTGGCCTCGAGCGGCGGGCGAGCGACATTCACATTGAAAGCCGTGACAACTCCGTGGTGGTGAAGTACCGCATTGACGGCGTGCTTCAGCAAGCCATGGCGCCCTTGGCGCGCGAATATCAGTCCAACCTGATCACGCGCATCAAAGTCATGTCCGAATTGGATATCGCGGAGCGCCGTGTTCCGCAGGACGGGCGCTTCCGCGTGCGCTACCGCGGCCGCCCCATCGATTTTCGCGTGTCCATCATGCCTTCCATCCACGGCGAAGACGCGGTGCTGCGCATCCTTGACAAGGAGTCGCTGCACGAGAAGTTTCACTCGTTGCGCCTGGAAGTTCTGGGGCTGGCGGAGCGGGAAATGCGCGCCTTCCGGCGATTCATCCGCGAACCCTACGGAATGGTGCTGGTCACAGGCCCGACGGGAAGCGGCAAGACCACCACGCTTTATGCCTCGCTTTCCGAAATCAAGTCGGACGAAGACAAGATCATCACCATCGAAGACCCGGTGGAGTATCAAGTGCGCGGCGTAACGCAAATCCCGGTGAACGAGAAGCGCGGGCTCACCTTCGCGCGCGGGCTGCGGTCCATTTTGCGGCACGATCCCGACAAGATCATGGTGGGCGAGATTCGCGACAATGAAACCGCGCAAATCGCCATACAATCCGCGCTCACCGGCCACCTGGTGTTCACCACCGTGCACGCCAACAACGTGGTCGATGTCCTCGGGCGTTTTCTTAACATGGGCGTCGAGCCCTACAACTTCGTTTCGGCGCTGAATTGCATCATGGCGCAGCGGCTGGTTCGAACCATCTGTGGAGTGTGCAAGCGGGAGGCGCAGGTGGCTCCGGAACTTTTGGAAGAGTCGGGATTGAAGCCCGAGGAATGGAAGGACGTCACCTTTTATGAGGGCGCGGGCTGCCAGGAGTGCAATGAAACAGGGTTCCGAGGCCGCACGGCGATTGGCGAACTGCTGGCGCTTTCCGATAATATTCGCGAATTGATTCTGGCGAAGCGCCCCACTTCAGAAATCCGCCGCGCCGCGCACTCGGAGGGAATGCGCTCGCTCCGGGAGTCGGCTCTCGAAAAAGTCAGGCTCGGTGTGACGACGCTGCGAGAGGTCAACAAGGTAACATTCGTGGAGTAGAGGCGGTTCGAAAGCCGTCCCTCGAAGGACGCTGGACTTGAACTGGACCAAATTGAAAAAACGCTTGGGCTTGAGCGGCGGTTTCCAAACGGCTCACTTTGTGGCCCCGACATTTGCCGTGGACGTACAGCCGGGCTATGTGGCGGCGGCACGGCTGAACCCCTCCAAGCGCATTGTGCAAGGCGTTGGAATGAGCGAACTTCCCGCCGGCGCACTTACACCCTCTGCCAACAAATCCAACCTGGCGGATCTTGCGGCGGTGCGGCAAACCGTCGCGCGGGTCATTGCCAAGGTGGGCAGCGGCGGAAGCCGGTTGGGCCTGCTGATTCCGGATGTGGTGGCGCGCGTCGCATTGCTGCAATTTGAGACCCTGCCCGACAATTTGGGTGATGCGCAGACTCTCGTTCTGTGGCGCATGCGCGAGTTCCTGCCCTACCCGCCTGAGGAAGCACGCTTGACCTTCCAGGTGGTGGACAAACAAGCGGGCTCGGTGGAGGTTCTTGTGGTCGCGGTGCGAAGTTCCGTGCTGGCCGAGTATAAAGCGGGGCTGGAAGGCGTCAACGGTGCTCCAGTACTGATCCTGCCAGCCAGCGTAGCTTTGCTGCCTCTGCTCTCCGAAGGTGAGGGCGGCCAACTGCTGCTTCACCTCTGCCCCGGCGCGTTGACTGCGGTGGTGGTGGCATCCGATCGACTGCGCTACTGGAGAACGCGGGCGCTGGAGGGCGATTTGGCGGCAAATCTTACGGAGGTGGCGCGCGAGGCCAGCCGCGTTCTGGCCACCTGCCAGGATAATCTCAGGGTTCAGGTTCAAAACGTCTGGTATTGCGAGCGCACCACCGACGCGGGAGGGCCGGCGGTGTCCCAGGCTTTGGCGAAGACCTTGGGACAGGAACTTCGGCCGTTGCCCGCGAATTTCCTCCCGGCCGCCGGACTGCCCTCCGGACAACGCGAGACCTTCGAGCATTTTGGAATGCCCTTTGCGGGACTGGTGGCAAATCTGAGTTAACGACGATGAAGATAGCTCTCAATCTCTCCCCTCCCTCGAGCGCGCGCGACCGCTACGCGCTGGCGTGGGGAATTCCCGCCACACTCGTGGGGGTGGGGGCGATGATTCTTCTGGGCCGCGCCTCGCTTCGCGAATATCGCGATTACCGGGCGATGCAACCACAGATCAGGGAAGTCCAGAGGCGCGCGGACGAATTGGGCAGACAGGAAGCGGACATTCGCAGAAATCTCGAGGCCCCGGCGGATCAAGACCTGCGAACTCGCATCCGCTTTGTCAACGAACTCATTGCGGAAAGGAAGCTTTCACTCGCTGAAGTGAGTTCGCGCCTTGCCGGGCTGCTTCCTGAAGACGCTCATCTCACCAGCATGGCGTTGGCCTCCCCGAAAGAGGCGGGAGAAGATTATTTCGTGCGAATGGGAATCACCGCCAAAGGTGAAGATGCCATCGAGACGTACATCAATGACCTTGAAGATTCGCCGGACTTCAAGGACGTGTCCATCATCAACCAGGGGTTCCAGGAGGATCCCTCGCAGGGCTCGCAGATTAATTTGGTTTGCACGGCGCGTTACCTGCCGGGGGCGGAAGAGCAGGCGGAAGCGAAGGCCAAGAAAGCGGAAACTTCGGGCGAGAAGCGGGCTCCTGAAAAGAAGGCGGCTCACGAGAAGCCTGCTTCTGAGAAGAAGATGCCGCCCGCCAAAAGCGCGAAACCGGCAGGCAAGCCTCCGGCGCCCCTGATCGGAAATCCGAAGATAGGAATCAAGCGTGCGCAAAAGCCGACGCCAAATCGTTAATCGAATCTTTGAAGCCATTGGCGCGGGCCTGGTGGTTTTGGACCTGGTGGTTTTCTTTGGGGTTTACAGGCCACTGGGTGATAAGCTGGATGTGGAGGCGCGCCGCCAGGACGAGTTGCGCCAATCGATCAGGAAGCTCCAGGTACGTGTGGAACTGCTGAAGAAGTTTCAAGCCGCCTTGCCGGAGGTGGCGAAGCAACTTGCGGATTTCACCAGCAACCGAATTCCACCGCGTCGCGAGGCATACTCCTCCGCGGACCACCTGGTTCATAAGCTGGCGGATGCTTCCGGCGTCAAGCTATCCACGCTGGGGTTCAAGCTCGAACCGGACCACAAGGAACCCTTGGAGAAATTGGCGTTGGAGATCAAAGCTCAGGGGCCCTACGCAGGCCTGGTGAAGTTCGCACACGCATTGGAAACCGCGGACGAGTTTCTTCTGGTTCGCGACTTCGAATTTACTCCCGGCGATAACGCGCCCATCAGTTTGCGGTTGACCGCGGACCTTTATTTAACGCCATGAAACTTTCGGCCGGAATGGAAAAATGGGGAACCGCCGTGCTGGGTCTGATCGCAGCGCTGCTGGTGGCCCATCTGGTTTCGGAGTATCGAAGCTGGCAGCCGGGAAATTTCAGTGCGCATGCCGCTTCGCCGGTCGTCACTGCTGCAACGATGGAGAAGGGCACCTCCCACGCTGCCAACGATTTGGCTCGATACGATCCTACGGTTCGCTTCGATGCCTTGAAGCAACTGGACTCCCGCCCGCTTCCCGATGAGGGCCGTAATCCGTTTGAATATGTGGGTGAAGCCGCTCCGCTGCCGCCCCCGTCCAAGCCGGAGGCGCCCAAGCTTCCTCCCCCGCCGCCACCCCCGCCGCCCATCAAGGCCATGGGGTACAACGAATTGCCGGGCGGCAAGGGCGAGGCCATGGTGAGTTTCAAGGATGATATGGAGGTCGTCCACGAGGGCGATGTGGTGGGCGAGAAGTATAAGGTTGTGAAAATTACTCCCACAATGATTGTATTTCAAGATGCCGAAACGCAGAAAACCTTCGAATTGTCGTTCCCGCAGTAGGGTGGAACGCCGCCTGTGCCGGACCGACGGCATGGTGCTGGTGATTGTCATGATTGTGGCCACCCTGATGCTGGTCAGCCTGGCGGCGGCGCTGCCCAGCGTCCTTCAGGAGGGGCGACGCGAGCAGGAGGAGGAGACGATGTTCCGCGGGTTTCAATATGCCCGGGCGGTCGCCCTCTTTCATAAACAGTTCAACCGCTACCCGATGAACGTCAAGGAGTTGGAGGGAACGAATGGTATGAGGTTCCTGCGGGAGGAATACACGGACCCGCTCGATCCCAAGGGAAAATGGCGCTTCATTCACGTCAATGCCGCGGGAGTGTTGCTGGATTCGGTCAATCAGCCTTTGATGAATCAAAACAACAACCCCGCAGGTCTCGGGATAAATGGTTCTTCGTCCTCAAACTCCATGTCCGGGAGCAGCTTTTCACTGGGTAACTCAGCCTCAAACTCCATGTCAGGAAGCAGCTTTTCCCTCGGTAATTCAGCCTTTTCGGGCTTTTCACTAGGCAATTCAGGGTTTGGATCGAATCCCTCCACGGGCATATCCAGCCAGAGCGGGTTTTCTTCTTCCTCCTCTTCCAGCACAGGCGAAAACGAAATCATGGGCGCCTACATTGTCGGCGTCGCACCCACCAGCAAGCACGCGTCAATTAAAATCTGGAAAAAACACGATCACTATAATCAATGGGAGTTCATCGGGCTGGATATGGGAGTATTCGGAATCGGCGTGGGAATGCCGGGTGGCGGAGGGTCCGGCGGCTTCGGGCAACAAAACCCGCAGCAGAGTTCAGGATTTTCGCAGAGTAATGGCTTCAGCCTGAACCCCACCACGAATTCACCGAACTCCGGACCCCCGCAGAACTGATCCCACGAATTTCACCCGCCTGTCGGGAATCAAGAGTCCCCGATCAACTGCTTACCTTCCTTCATCGCCTTTGCGGCCATGCGCATGGCGGGCACCATTTATCTTGTAAGGGAACGCCTACAGGAGTGGCGGTGCGTGCGGCTTGCGGCTGCCACACCTCGGTTTCTGGGTTACAATGGGCTTTGGAGCGCACAAATCGAACCAAGTGGAATCTCCGTTTTGAGGGAGCCGGAACGAGGATGTGGCGCGGTGTTCACAAAACGCTGGTATTGGGAGTCAACCTGTGCCTGCTGCTGGTGATGGCGGGCTGCGCCGCAGCTACGTCCCCCACGGCTCCGCGAGCGGATAGCCATGCACCGACCCTGGTGTTTGACCCCTCCCCTGCGACGTTGACGGTGGGGCAGACGTTTCAATTCACGGTCAGCGCCCCTGGTGCGCCTCATCCCGCCGCCATTTGGTCCGTGGCGGGAGTAAAAGGGGGAAACTCGAAGGTTGGCACGATTACCGGTGCGGGGCTTTATACGGCGCCCGCCTCCGCGCCCAATCCGGCAAGCGTGACCATCACCGCGGCCAGCAAAACCGATGCGAGCAACGCTGCCTCGGTCATGGTGACGATTTCAACCAACACGCCGCCCACCGACGTATCGATTTCCATTACCAGCCCCGCCGGCCCGGCGAGTGTAACGGTGGGCCAGACGCTCCCGATTACCACCAAGGTGGCCGGCACACCCAATACGGCGGTCAATTGGACGGTGACGGGCGTGCTAGCGGGCTCCGTGGAAAATGGCAATACCACGCTCGGCACGATTTCAGGCACTTCCGCCAGCGCCACTTACATTGCGCCCTCGGCTCTGCCCGCGGGCAACAATCCCCTTACTATTACCGCCACCAGCCAGGCAGATCCGTCGCAATCGACCTCCCTAACCGTCATGGTAAATCCCTCAAGCACCCGCGCGAACGCCATCAACGTGCCCGGGGGAGATACCGACGCCACTGACGTCAACGTGGACATCGCGTCCTCCAGCCCCACTCTCGGCCTCGCCGACATCGGCACGTGCGAGGGAACCCTTGGACCTTCAGGAGGCCTGACGGATTGCTCGGGAGGAGTAGCGAGTGTCACGGTCCAAAGAGGCTCAACGGCAATTGTCTGGCTGCTGGGGCAGGGATTGACGGATGGCGGCGGAACGACGCTGGCCAATGGACTGTCGGTGGATGTAAGCCAGGGTACGCACAATGACGTCACCGTGACTCAATTGACGCCGCTCAGCCCTACGGACAATCACGCCGGGCTGCTCAACGTCGCCTTTCGTGTCACGGCGAGTCCGAATGCCACTCCCGGCCCGCGCAACATCGTGGTGGTCAATACGGCGACGGGTGAGTTGCAGGCGTTCGCAGGGGCAATTCAGATTCAATAAAGGCAGCAGAAATGAGACTGCGCATTGCGATTCTCGCAGGTGTTCTGGCCGCCGGAAGCGTGGGCGTTTCCGTCGCGCGGGCCTCCACGCTCGTCTCCATGTCACTCGATCAACTCACCGAGGCGTCCAGCGTCATCGTACAAGGGCAAATCACCAGGCAGATGTGCCGGTGGAATGAATCCCACACTCAAATCATGACCCTGACCTCCATCACTGTTGAACAGGTGTACAAAGGGAATCCTCCTTCCACGGTGGCGGTTGAGCAAATGGGCGGCACGGTGGGGAATATGATGGTTTACGTTCCCGGCGAGATGACCTTCCAACCGGAGGGCGAATATGTTCTCTTCCTGGAGCCTGCGCCCGCAGGCTCGCGTTATCGCCTGGTCGGGATGACTCAAGGCGCTTATCGCATCTACCGCGACGCCGCCACTCACCAGGACCGCGTGATGCTGCCGTCGTTCAGCCGATTGCAGGCGGAACTCCAGTCGGTAGGACCTGCGGACCCGCCGGGCACGCTGCCGCTCGGGGGATTCCACAAGTACGTGGCCACGATCGTGGACCAGGGAATTCGCGTTCCGCATGGCCTGGCGTTTTCCGTGGCGATTGTTTCCACGGAACCTTCCGGCGCGGGGCGCATGCGCGTGTTTGGAAAGACCACCACGGCGCTGTTCCCCAACAAGTCCCTGGTCATCCCGGCGGGCACGGAAGTTGAAGGTGAAGCGGTTTTGCTGAGCGCGATGTGGACGATCCACTGGGATGAACTGAACGTGCGCGGTGTGCACGCAGCAATCTCCGCGACGAGTGAAGAAACGGAAGGAAGCCTGCCGGGCCGCAGCGTGGTCCTGCAAGTAAGGTGAAGGCGATGGGAAAGCCTGGGAGGAGAATGAATCGCCGGCGATGGGCGCTTTGCGGCCTCGTCCTGCTGGCGCTCTGCTCCGCCGTTCTCTTGTTCGGAACCACTTTCCAACTGCTTCCCGTCACTTCCAGTGACGTCCAAAGGGTCACCTGGCCGGCGGGGAACATTACCTGGAGCTTGAATCCTGAAAACACCGTCGTCTACACAGGCGAGGGAACATTGGCGGATGAGGCGGCGCTCAGCGCGGCGCTGAATAAGGCCTTTTCGCTCTGGTCGGGGTCCCAGTATCACGGCGCGAACGTCAACACGCTCTCCTTCACGCAGGTGGCGGACAACACCAACACCACTTTTGTCTCAGGCGACTGCGTGAACTCGATTGGGTTCACAGGAAGTCTCGCGACGGGCGTGATCGCCGAAACCGAAGTGACCTCGTACTCGAGCTCCACACCGCCTTTCACTTACCATTGCTCCTCGGGCGCCACAACGCGGGTTTGCCCGCAGAAGGTCTGCATCAGTGACGCCGATATCGAGTTCAGCGCCGACGCCTTCTTCTACACTCCGGGATACTATCACCCGCCCGCTGATTACTTTGATTTCCAGACCGTGGCGACGCACGAGATCGGCCACATGATCGGACTGGATCACAGCGGGCTCGCCAACGCCATCATGTATCCTTACGGCGATTGGGGAACGGGCGGAGTGAAGTACGCGCTTGCGCTGGATGATGAGATCGGCAGCGCCGTTCTTTACCCGAATAGCGCCATCCTGAACCTGGTGGGCGGCATCCGGGGTACGGTGACCGTGGACGGAATTCCCGCCTTCGCCGCGCACGTGGTGGCGATCGACCGCACCACCGGCAACGTCGTGACCGATACGCTTTCCGACTCCAACGGTAACTACCATTTGCGCATGTTTCAGGGGAACTACTTCGTCATGGTTCTGCCCCTGGCCACGGACACCTCCGGCGACAGCGCCACCAACGGCGTCACCAGCATTCAGAACTTCCGCGGATTCACCAACGGTTACCCCGGCGTGACCGCCCAGACCGGCTTCACGGGAAAGTTCTACTGAACGATTCCAGGACAGATGAATGGTACGAGTTGGGTGGATATGGTTCCACCGCGGGCGCCGGAGGATCGCCCCCGTGGAGAATGCCCGACGCGCATCGGGCACACTAGGCGTGTGCGGCTGCCACCGCGCGCCGTGAGGCCTCGATGGTCTTGGCCACCCGACGGTGGTCGACGAGCATGGCCAGCAGATCGCTGCGCTGCACCTTCTCGTTCAGCACCGTGCACATGGACAGGGCGTTAAAGGGACGAATGAAATCATGAAGGCGGCGTTGATAATCGCGGATGGTTACCCCGTCCGTGCCGTTTCCATACGCCCATGACCAGTCTGTGACCCAGCGCATCACCGTGGCGTGCCGATGCAGCGGGCTGCGCTGCAAGGGCTCGCTGGGACGGAACAAATCCGCCAGGCAGTTGGGTGCAGTCAGAAAAACCAGGCGCTCACTGTGCAGCAGAGCGTCGGTCTTCAGTCCCGCTTCACTCAACCCGTGTGCAATGTCCTTCAGGCAGGTGGGCCCGGCCATCACCACCACTTGCTGACCAATTTCCAGACCGGCGGTTGAGAACTGAAGGATTTCGGAAAGGCTTTTTTCTTCGCGGACAACCAAGCGACACAGTTCGCCCGGCGCCGTGAGGCTACCGTGGGTCCCCAAATTGAAGCTCATATTCATTATGATTGACGAAATGGGGCGGGCATGTCAACAGGGGATCGCGCGGGATTCCAGCATGCCCGGAGCGGCGGGCTTGACATTTCGCTTATTTTTCGCGCGGGGTTCTTGCGCGCCAAGTGAGCCGGCGTGGCACAGCTCCATGCTTTAACCACTCCGTTTCCGATTCAATCCCAGATGATACTATGCGGAGTATTGAACTAGAACGTAAACAGGGCTTGCAGGTCAAGCCGGCGATTTGCCGCCTGAAGTCCGCCTCCGAACCCTCCGCCGAAGAGGCCGCCGATCGAGTTCGACTGAGCAAACAGTGGAGAGCCGACCACGCCGACGCGCGGGCCGAGATTCACGTCGTTGAACAGGTTCCGGGCGTTGGCGCTGATGGTGAGATTGAAGCGCCGGTTGCTGCTGGTTC
>JASHTO010000641.1 GCA_030040515.1 Terriglobia bacterium | reverse complement strand
GGAACACCCACGGTATTGGCGACAAGCAGGCCGATCAATATCGCCCACAACACATATTCAATGTTGGGGAGGGTTAAGTGCTGCGCCTTGGCATATCTCGCCAGAGATTGCTCGATCACCTTGCCCGCGTAACCGATGGCCGCCAACAACAAGATTCCCGGCACAAGTTGCAGCACCTGGAAAGGCGGGTGAAGAGGCCGACTTTGAGGTAAAACGGTCGCATCTGCCATGTGTCTTCTCCTGCGGTATTCCGTCTGATTGCTACCAAGGCACGCGGGTGAGGACTCCGACGCGCACCAATAGAGCAAGCACGAGTGCCGCTACGACAGCCCACTCGTCTACTGAAACTCCCCATGCTTTGGGTTGGGCATCGCCGCCCTTTTGTGAACTCATTGCTGTCTCCTGCCTGCATATTGAAGCGCCGCAGAGGCCTTGAGTGCGATTTTCACGGCAGCGAATCCTCTTACCGGAACCGCCTGGAATTCGGGCGCAAACCGCTCGTCCAGTTCACGGCGGAAATCCTGAATAAAGTTGTCTTGGGATTTATTGCCTTAAAGCATGTGTCCAGAACCGCAGACCCACACGCTCCAGGCTATCTACAGGTGCAGGGTGCACAGTGTTCGTCAAATACGACCGGATGCGGCATTGGTGAAACGCCAATGGTCACGTAATTGTAGATTGCCACGTTCCAGTACATGCGAATAAGCCTAGCACACATCAGTAAACTTAATCTAGCGGGAAGACAAGTTCGGAGGGCCTCACGGGCCGTCTTGTCCTGATTGATCTGCTCAGTGGTGACCATGTCTCCTCCATTTTTTGCCCATGGCCCTCTGCACCATATTGCAGCACCAATTTCTTGGAGGCGCGGGGCGGAATCGAACCGTCGATGAGGGTTTTGCAGACCCTTGCCTTTTCACTTGGCGACCGCGCCTTTATCGTTAAATCTACCAGAGCAATTTCAGCCCTAACTGTATCTGCCGCGAGCTGGTGGTCGTTGAAGTGATTACTCCCGCCGTGGGCGACGGTCCTCCAGTCGCGGCAGTGTAGACCACCGGATTCGGGGTATTGAGGTTCGTGTGGTTCAGCAAGTTGAAGAACTCGGCACGGAATTGCAGATGGAGTCGTTCCGAGATTTCGAACCGCTTGGCCAGTGACACATCCGTGTCCACAAGGCCGCGCCCCCTCAGAATATTCCTGCCCACGTTTCCATACGTCCCGTTGAGAGGCTGGGTGAACGCGGCCGGGTTGAAATACTGATTCACTCCACCCCCAATCACCGGTCCCGCAAAGGCCGGATTCCAGGAGGGCCTGACCGGATTTCGGGTGTCGCCGTCGTTGGCAGAGTTGTATGACATTTGAGGCGTGAACGGCAGGCCGGACTGTGCGGTCTCAATTCCGCTGAGCTGCCAGTTAGCCAGAAGCTGCTTGTGCCACACCGGTCCTTTCGCCTGAGCCCCGCGACCGAAGGGCAGTTCATACGAGGCATTCACAACCCCCGAATGGCGGATATCAAACGAACCGGGCCCGTAGTCCCAGCGAGGATCGAGTGGGTTCTCCGCAAATGCCGGTGAATTGGTAGCCACACTGGTATTCAGGCTGTCGCCGTCGTCGAGCGTCTTCGAGTAAGTGTAGACGCCGCGGAATTGCAGCCCATGGCTGAAATGCCGGGTCAAATCCGCCTCCAGGCTGTTGTAGGAGCTGACTCCCTCCGAAAACCAGTGCGTGGAGTTCGTCAGTGCGGGATTGGCCAAGGCTGCATTCGTGGGGTAATACCACGTTCCGGCCGCATAGCTCGCCGGGCAGGGCGATGCCGGGCAAATGGTGGGGACGGGCACGTTGGCGTCAATGGAGAGGATTTCGTGGTAGCCATGTGATCCGATGTAACCGACGCTAAGAATGGTGTTGGTTGAAAGTTGTTGCTCGACGCGAAGTGTGTAAGAGGCAATGGTGGGCGTCTGAAGATTCGCCTGCACGCCGCTGGGAACAACCTTCGCTCCGGAATACGCGGCGCCGGGCGCGATGGCCGAAAACGCCAGGCTCTTGACGGCATAGACGGTATTGAACGGCTCGACCTGATCCAGGCGGTAATCGAGCGAGTCATTCAGTGCCTCGTAGAGGCCAAATCCGGCGCGAATCACCGTGCGCTTCGAGGCAAAGGGTGACCAGGCCAGGCTCACACGGGGTTCCGGGAGGAACTTGGCGTTATTGATGGTGAACACCGAGCCGAGGATAGTGGGCTGTGTCTCGATGACGCCGTTTGATGCAAAGAGGAAATTCCCCGCTCGTCCATGCGCCTCATTCCAGCCGTTCGTGGATTCGGCTCGAAAACCGATGCGAAGCTCCAGCCTGGATTTCAGCTTGATGGCGTCTTCGGCAAAAAACGCCGCTTCGAGCGAGCGCCAGGAGAGCGGCGTATACGACGGCGCGTAGGTGTATGTGCTTACCGTACCAGCCAGGAAGCCCGGAAGATTTGTGAACGAAGCCTGACCGTACTGGTCCTGAAGCAGAGTGTCGTTGGCCTGAATGCGCTGCACCCACGCGCCCGCGCTCAGGACGTGGCGCCCGCGGGTCAGATTAACTTGGTCGGAAAAGGTGAAGAGATTGCGGGTGGCGAAGAGATTGCTGCCAGCGTTGGTTCCGCCGTTGGTAAGTTGGGAAGCGCCGTTCAGCGTGGTGCCGCCCCCGATGACAACCGCTCCGATGGGCTGTCCGGCATGCAGCCATCCGCCCGGTACCGACGCCGCCGGCCCATCGACTCCACTATTGAAATAGAATCCCCCGCGAGAAAAACCGAAGGTGGCTTTGTTCAGAACGGTTGGGGAAAAAATGTGGGTTTCATCCAGGCTGGCCACCTGCTCGCGAAGGTAAACGTCCGTGACGCTGAAGGGGTTGGTGGTCGGCGAGATTCCATCGCTGTCGTCAATGGTATACACCCCCGTGAATGTATCCTTTTCGGAAATATTGTGATCCAGGCGGGTGGTCCCGAAATCCTCGCGAAGGTGTTGAAGAGGATTGCTGTACGCCCGGGCGATTCCGCTTTGCGCGCCGGTTGAGGTCAGAAGTTCCTGCCCGTTGGCCACCGGCCACAAGTTGAGCAGGGGTTGAACGCTGGCCACTGCCGCGGCGCGCGATGTCGCGTCCGGCACCAGCGTGACGTCACTCAAGCCCAGCACCTGCCGGTAGCCTTCATAATTTCCAAAAAGGAACGTCTTGTCCTTGCGCACGGGACCACCCAGTGCGCCGCCAAACACGTTGCGCTCAAAATTTGGGATCTGGCTGGAATCGAAGAAATTTCGGGCATCCAGCTTGCTGTTGCGCAGAAACTCGTAGACGCTGCCACGCAGCATGTTGGAGCCCGAGGCCGTAACGATGTTGATCTGCGCCCCGGGACGCTTGCCATATTCGGCGCCATAGGTGTTTTTCACAACGGCGAATTCCCGAACCGCGTCCACTCCCAAAAGCTGGCCGCTGGTTCCCCCCGGAGTGTTGTTGATCTCTGAGGCGCTGGTGAATTCCACTCCATTCAGAAGGTAAAGGTTTTCCTGCGGGCGGCGGCCGGAAACGGCGAACATGTTTCCGACGACGGAGTTTGAAGTGCCGGTGCCCCCTGCACGCTGCGAGGCGTAATTCACCACGCCCGGATTCAAAGTAAGTAGTTGGTCATAGCTGCGGCCATTCAGCGGGAGGTCTTTCACCTGCCGCTCGCCCACCAGCCCGGAGTCGTCGCTGGTGGTCAGCAGGGCGGAAGAGTTGACCCCTTCCACCTGAATCGCCTGGCGGATTTCGGCGACGGACAGAGTTATATTCACTTCTGCGGATTGGCCCAGGGTCAGCGTCAGGCTCTTCCGGGCTGGCGTGAACCCCGTCTTTTCCGCGGAAATCTCGTAACTTCCCACGGCCAGCAGCGGAGCATTGTATCGGCCCGCCGAGTCCGTAAGAACGGCCCGGACTGCCCCAGTTTCCGTGCTGATAATTTTGACGCTGGCCCGGGGAATGGCGCTACCGGTTGCGTCGACGACTTGGCCTGAGATTGCGGCTTCGCCCTGTGCCCGAACCATCGACGCCGCCAAAAAAGTAAGCGCCACCAAAGCGGCTTGGAGGCCGCTCAACCACACAAATCGAACCTTCAACTTGCCCTTGCGCATTTATATTCTCCTTGCTGGAGGGTATGAACTCCCCTCGCGTATGACATTAGTTTGTGATTGGCTCTGATGGCGCGGCTCGCGCCAGTCGAACGTAGGAATGGGTCAACAACAGGACGGGCAGGGTTGAGAGACGGTCATATTCGGGTGCATGGGTTTGATTTCGCTCATCGATTAAACCTCGATTTCAACGTGCCAACTCTCCCCGAAAAGAAGTTCGGTGAGTGTAAGACTTTCGACGCTGGAGGTGGTTGGCCTGCCAGAAAAATCAGTGCTCAGTTTTGAAGGGAATCAACAACAATAGGAAACGATCTGACCGGCACGGGTGTCCATGGGGAGAAGCGCTTTGGAACAGATGCCCATATAGGTATCGGATCATAGCGTATTCACGCCTGAACTGTCAAGTTTCGAATGTTGGTGGCATTTGGAAAGGTACATCGTATCCCCCCTGTGGAGTTGAAGTGTGTGAGCGGGAAGAGGAGGGAGGAGTTTCGAAACCTGGCAGGCGATGGTGCCCACCAATGCGCCCGCCGCAGCGTCGGCGGCGTAGTGGTACCGGCCGTAGACGGTGGCGAGGGCGACGCTCGTAGCAAGGAGAATAAACACCATTCCGAGTCGAGGCGCGTGCTTGCGTACTGCCAGCGCCACAGCGGTGGCTGCGGCCACGTGTCCGCTGGGAAAGATGCAGGCCTGCACACTGTAGTGATCGAGCAGCCAGAAGTTCAACCTTCGCAGCAATGGCTCAACATGCGGCCCGGGCACGTCAGCGAAAAGCACGCGTGGCGGCGTAAGCGGGAAGAAGGGATACACGGCGTAGCTGAAGAGAGTGGCCATCAGAACCGCGGCCCAGAAATCGTCCATGGCGATTTGGAGCTTTCCTGAAGATGTCCTGCCTTCACCCCGCCGCGCGCCAAAATGGACTGCGGCGACTCCCAGCGGCACGAGCGGGTAACAGAGCAGGTAGGCAAGCTCCAGGTAGTGCTGGAGCCACGGCGCTCCGGCTTGCAGCATGGCTTGGGCAAAGTGGTTCTGCAACAGAGCTCGATCCCAACGAATGAAAACGAAATCCAGGTGATGGGTGGAATCCGGTGGGAGCAACAAGCCGGACTCGCGATAGGCGACAAGAAGCAGCAAGGCGGGAAACAGATCCGCGGCCGCCGCAAGCCACGCTGAACGATCACGGTTTCTACGCAGGGACGCCACGGTAGCGACTGTCAGCATGGAGAGCGCCGCAATCATTGCAATATCGCGCACGTCGAGTTGCCGCGCGCAAGCCGCAACGGTGATGCCCGCGAAGTACGCCATGGAAATCCATTCGACCGTGGAAAGGCGAAGCCGCGTTTCAAAGCCCGCCGAAACAGGGTGGCGAATGACAAGTCCTGCTGAGTCAGCCTGAATCATGGCACCTGTCCCCTTGGCGGCAGCGGGCAGTAATCATCCTCCGGCAAAGCCGGAGGCTTTTGCGGTGGCTGGCACCGCAGTCTATTGCTCGCCCCCCAGCCCTGTCAGGGCATTTGGCCCTCCAAACCAATGGCAATGCATCTCATTGCAAAAACAGGACTTAGTTAACAACATCAACTCTATTCAGGTTGTCGGGCGCCGCCTATACCCGCCATCTGTCGGGAAGGTCCTCCACCGGCCGTCACGTCCATTCGCATATCAATTCACATTCGCGTAACAATTCCAATGGTACAATCTCCTCGTGCGTCAACGGGTCATCATCATTGAAGACGAACGCGACATTGTTGAACTGGTTCGATACAACTTCCGCAAGGAAGGCTTTGAGATCGAAAACTTCTCCCGCGGCCGCGACGGCTTGGAATATCTGCGCCGCAATCCCGCCGACCTTGTCCTGCTCGACATTTTGCTCCCGGACGAAGACGGTTTCGAAATCTGCAAGCGCCTGCGCGCGGATGAGCGGATGAAATCCATGCCAGTGATCTTCCTTACTGCCAAGGGTGAGGAAATGGATCGCGTGCTGGGCCTCGAAATCGGCGCGGACGACTACGTGGTGAAGCCCTTCAGCCCGCGCGAGCTGGTGGCGCGCGCCAAGGCCGTGCTGCGCCGCCAGGAACGCGTGGCGGAAAAGCGCGAGGTGGTGGAATCGGGCGCGCTGCGCCTCGATACGCGCACGCAGGAAGCGACCGTGCGCGGCCGCCTCGTGGAGCTGAGCGCCCTCGAATTCAAGCTCCTCTATTTCCTGGTTTCGCATCCTCGCCACGTCTTTGATCGCGACCGCCTTCTGGATGAAGTTTGGGGCCGCGATCGCTTCGTCACCCCGCGCACCGTGGACGTGCACATCCGCCGTCTGCGCGAGAAGATTGAAGAGCTGCCCAACCGGCCGCAATTTCTCCAGACCGTGCGGGGCAGCGGCTATCGTTTTTCGCCGGAAGCCCTGGAAAGCGTTGAGGCGTAGTTGTAGCGGCGGTCTATCGACCGCCGACGGCACTCATAGAGCGCCGCTACAACAAATTGCGGAAATCGTCATTCTCCAAAGCCAACTCCAGAATCATAATGCGACACTGCACAACCGCAAGCGCGCTGCTCACGCAAAACCGATATAATATAATTCCAGCAGGCAAATGCCCCTTGTCAATTCTGGTGTGCCTGCTGCCCTGGGATTTGGGTTGTGCACCTGAAACGCGTTGAGACTTCGGAATTCGGCGGGCGACGAAAGCTCCGATAATCAGCAAGACGCCGGCCGCTTCCGATCCCTAATCGCCGGTCCAAAGCTCCAAAGCGTCAGGGTCCCTCCGTCATGGTCTTTCGCAGCCCCATTTTTCGCAAGCTTCTGGCAAGCGCCTTCCTGCTGATTGCCGCCACCCTTCTGGTTCTGGATTTCCACCTGACGCGCTACACGGCCGCGCGCGAAGAGCAGAACGTGGAGCAGCGCCTGGAAGCCGAGGCGCGCATCCTGGAGCCGGAAATGGCGGAGGTGCCGCGCGCGCAACTGGAGGATTGGGCGCGCCAGGCCTCGCAGCGCGCCGAGGCGCGCGTCACCATTGTCGACCCCGGGGGCGCGGCTCTGGCGGACTCCCATCACGATCCTGAAACCATGGAAAACCACGCCACGCGCCCGGAAATTACGGACGCCTATCGCAGCGGTGTAGGCAGCTCCCTGCGCCACAGCGCCACCCTGAATCAGGACCTCTGTTACACGGCTCTGCGTGTGAAGTATCAGGGGCAGCCGGGATACATCCTGCGCCTGGCGGTGCCGATGGGAAGCGTCGAGGGGCCCATCGCCGCCGTGCGCTGGCGGATCCTCGAGGCGTCGATTTACGCGGCGCTGGTGGCCTTGGTGCTGGGCTATTTCTTCTCGCAGTCGTTCACTCGACGCACGGCGCGGCTGCTTGAGTTTGCGGAAGGCCTGGTGGGCTCGCATTCTTCGCAGGCGCCGCTGCCCACGGACGACGATGAATTGGGCACGCTGGGACGCTCGCTCGGCACTGCCGCGGTGCAACTTCGCACCCTGGTTGACCAGTTGAGCGTGGAATCCGCCCGGCGCGAAGCCATTTTGGCCAGCATGGTGGAGGGCGTACTCGCCGTCGATGGGAATCTGCGCATCACTTTTGCCAACGCTTCGTTCGCGCGCGCGGTGGGGGCGGAGATGCCGATTCCCGGGGGATTGACGGTGGTGGAGCTGGTTCGCGCCCCGGAATTGCGCGAAGTCCTGACGCGCGTGTTGACCAGCGGCGAGTCGGTGAAGCGGCGCATGGAGCTTCCCGCCACCGAGCGCGTTTTTGAAGTGCAGGCCGCCCCGCTCACTTCCGGCGCGGCGCGCGGCGCCATTGCCATCCTTCACGACATCACCGACCTGGAGCGCCTGGAGCGCGTTCGCCGCGACTTTGTCGCCAACGTTTCGCACGAATTGCGCACTCCCCTCACGGCCATTCGCGGTTATGCGGAAACCCTGCTCGAGGGCGCGCTGGAGGACCAGGAAAACAATCGCCGCTTCCTCGAAATTATCAAGTCGCACTCGCTGCGCTTGAACAACATCGCCTCCGACCTGCTGACCCTTTCCGAGCTGGAAGGCGGCCGGTCGCGAGCGGAGCCGGAGCCGATTTCCCTGCGCGGCGCGGTGGAGTCCGCTTTGCGCACGGTGGAGTCCGAAGCGCGCCTGCGCGGCGTCCCCCTGGTGTGCGGTGCCATCGAGGACGCGCAAGTGCTCGGCGACCGCCTGCAAATCGAGCAGGCGCTGGTCAA
>JASHTO010000640.1 GCA_030040515.1 Terriglobia bacterium | reverse complement strand
AATGCGTATCGTCTTTGTTCGCGCCGGCAATCATGCCCCTGCGGCCTTCCAGCGCCTTATCGGCAAGAATCCTGACCCCCTTCAGCCCCACCGGACCCAACGAGCCCAGGTGCGCCCCCAGCAGCGCGTGAGCCTCTTCCGGCGTGGCGGGGCGAAACGTATCGGAACCGAGCGTCGTGGCCAGCTTGGTTTCACTCAGGGTATGATCCCCGCGCAGCAGCACCAGAATCGCCTGGCTCTCCACCACGTAAACCAAAGTCTTGATCATGCGGTTGGCATTTTCACCCGTAAACTTCACCAGATCGTCGATGGTCTTCTGCCCGGGCGTGGCGAAGGGTTCCGGAAGGTCAACACTCGTCGAGTCAGTGACCGGAGGCGCGTTTCCTTCCGCCTTCTCCAGGTTCGCCGCGTAGCCGCACTCGCACATGGCAATCAAATCCTCACCCGCGTCGGTGGGCGCGGTGAATTCGTGCGAGTGCGTTCCGCCCATCGTTCCCGAATACGCTTCCACAATCACGTACTTCAGCCCGCAGCGGTCGAAGATGCGCCGGTACGCGTCGTAGTGCTTGCGATAGCTCACGTCCAGCCCGGCTTCGTCCAGGTCGAAGGAATACGAGTCCTTCATCCAGAATTCCCGCAGGCGCAGCAAGCCGGATTTGGGGCGCGGCTCATCACGGAATTTTTCCTGAATCTGGTACCAAATTTGCGGTAGTTGTTTGTAGGAGCGCAATTCCCCGCGCGCGAGGTTGGTCATCTCCTCCTCGTGCGTCACGCCCAGCACCATTTCGTGGTCGTTGCGGTCCTTGAGCTTGAGAATTGTGGGGCCGTAAGCAGCATAACGCCCCGATTCCTTCCACAGCTCCGCCGGATTCAGCGCCGGCAGATAAAATTCCTGTGCGCCGATGGCGTTCATCTCCTCCCGAATGATCTGCATAATTTTCAGGAGCGACCTCTGCCCCAGCAGCAGGTGAGCGTAGACGCCTGCCGCCACTTGGCGCATATATCCAGCCCGAAGCAGCAATCGGTGGCTGGGAACTTCAGCCTCTGCGGGGTCTTCCCGCAGGGTGGGAATAAAAACCTGACTCCAACGCATGAAATTTACCTTTCAAATAAGGATGAGTCATTGTTGAAGATGCGGCCACAGATTGTCAAGGAATCGAGTTGTAGGGTCCGGCTCAGCCTGTTAATTGTAGCGGCGGTCTATCGACCGTCGCGCGACGCTCGCAGAGTGCCGCTACAGCGAAATCCCGTTGTACGCGCGTGTACCCACCCGCGTTTTGGAATTGGCGCGCTTGTGTTAAATTTCTTCACAACTCCGTAAATCGAATTCAATCATAGGCATACCCTAGTCAGGTAAAACCTGCTTTACATGCGTAACTACCCACTGAATACCCGCGTCTAATCGGGTTGGAAGCGGCGAGAGACCGCGCGCAAAAATGATTCGGGATTTAAAACGGCGGAGGGCGACTTTAGAACGCAGTTCAGATCATTACAGGAGGCTGACCATGCGAAGCAAACTCTCACTTGGGATTTTGATTGTCGTCCTGGGAGCCGGACTGTGCTGGGGCGCTCCGCCTCCCACCGATACGCAGACGATGGAAACTATTCAGTCCAAGCTTGACCATGCCGAGCTGGACCAGCACGGGAGCGTGCAGGTCGCGGTTGCCGGGGGCGTCGCCACCCTCACCGGAACGGTGGACAATCTGGGAAGCAAGCTCGATGCTGAGAACGCCGCCCGAAAGGTGCGCGGCGTGACGCAGGTGATTGACAACATCCAGGTGAATACGACCGTGAGCGACGCGCAGGTCCTGGAACAAGCGCGGCACGAAATCGTAATGTACTACGGTTACACGATTTTCGATAACGTTGAGCTGGCCGCCCATAACGGCACACTGAGGGTGGCCGGCCAGGTGACCGAACCTTTCAAGAAAAACGACATCGGCAAGATCCTTGAGCGCGTCAACGGCGTGGCCGTTCTTGACAACAATCTGGATGTTCTGCCCCTCTCCGATTTTGATAATCGCCTGCGCTTGCAAGTGGCGCGGGCCATTTACGGCGATCCTAATTTCGTGAACTATGCCAACCTGGCGCGGCCCCCCATTCACATCATCGTGAACAATGGGAACGTGACCCTGGAGGGTGTGGTGGCCAATAGCTTTGACAAGACCAAGGCCAACATGGACGCTCTCCACGCCGGCCTTTCCTTCTCCGTCGTGGATCACCTTCAGGTCGAAAACCACGTCTCCTAAAGTTGTCCCCCTAAGCCTGCGCTGCGCAATTTCAGCGCAGGCTTTTTTCCGGCTTTCTTGCTTGGCGGGAATAGCAAGACCGCTTCTCGTTTAACTGTTTCTCCGTTCTTCCATATAAGCCCGGAGCAAGGTGTTGATGCGCGTCTGATAACCCGGCCCCTGGTTCCTGTACCATTCCACAACATCACTATCAATGCGGAGCGTGAGGAGTTTTTTGCGCACCATTGGCGCGAATTGCGGCGACGTCCCTTCCCCGGGCGTCCTGCATTGCCAATTGGCCGATCCCCAAAGTAGATTGCGACTTCTTTATTCCTCCGTTAGTATTCCAAAGGAGCCGCAAAAGAATCAGGGAGAGAAATCCATGAACGCTGCAACAAAGTCGCAAAGCCTATCGCTGCACGAGGTTGACCCGGAAGTGGCGCGCGCCATCGACCTGGAAACCGACCGGCAGGCCCGCACGCTCGAGCTGATCGCCTCGGAGAATTTCGTGAGCGAGGCGGTGCTGGAAGCCCTGGGCTCGGTGATGACCAACAAGTACGCGGAGGGCCTGCCCGGCAAGCGCTA
>JASHTO010000639.1 GCA_030040515.1 Terriglobia bacterium | reverse complement strand
GGCGAAAACTGCGCACCACCAACGTCATTGAGCGCTGCTTCGTGGAAGTGCGCCGCCGAACCCGGCCCATGGTCTGTTTTGTGAATGTGGCCAGCGTCGATCGCATCCTCTACGCGATCTTCAACGGCCTCAACCAAAACCCGGAATGGAAAAATCGCACCCTCCGGCTTTTTACACAAGCAGCTTGACGTTACGCCCACACTTACCGTAATTGACTTCGTAACGCCAATCATTCACAATAATTTGAAACGCCATGGAACTGCGGGAAATTCAGAGCTTTGTCCTCCTCGCCAAATTTCACAGTGTCTTGGAAGTGGCGCGCGAGTTGCGACTCACTCCGGGCGCTGTCCACAAGCACCTGAAGACATTAGAGGAGGAACTCGGAGTGCGCCTGTACGAAAGGCATGACGGTACCCTCCGGTTGACGGCGGCCGGAGAGGTGGCGTTTCCGCATTTTTTGGACGTCCTGGACCGGCGCGATGCCGCCATCCGTGCGATCTCCGATTGCAGAGACCAAACGGCGGGCTTAATACGGGCGGGAGCGGGTCCGAATTTCAGTAGTCAGATGCTGCCCAGGATTCTTTCCAAGTTCCGCCGAGCCTATCCGCAAGTCGAGGTATTTATCGAGACCGGCAACGGAAGCCACCTGTTGGAGTCGCTTCACAACGGTGCGCTGGACGTTATTTTCGATGTCGCGTTTCCGGACGTGAAGCCACCCGACTTCACGCCCCTGGCCTTGTGGGAATCGCATGTCGGCATTGTCTCGGCACCCTCGAATTTGCCCTCACATTGCCGGATGGAGCGCCTGACCAGAGTGCCGTTCATTCTCTTCCAGAAGGGGTCGGGCATGGACAGCATGATCGATGCGTACTTCCGGCGCATCAGCTTCCGGCCCCAAGTCGTGATGCGATCCGATAGTGCCGAGGCCATCAAAGCCATGGTGAAAAGCCGGCTGGGTGTGGCCATGCTTTTCCTATATAACGCTAACCAGGAGTTTAAGACGGGTTCGCTTCGCATTATCCACACCGACGCGCCTCCGCTGTCAGCGCGCATGGTGCTCCTGAAGCGGAACAGCAGCTATACGTCCAAAGCGCTTATCGCATTTACGAAGGTAGCGCAGAGTATGAATTGGGCTAACCTGCATCCGCTGCCCCTGGAGCAGCGCCTCCCCGAAGCTTAGTACTCTGGCGAAACCAGGCGGTCGAGTTCCTCCAGCGGGTCGGCAAGCCGGCAGGCGGCCAGTATGGGCTTTTCGCTCAGGTCCACTTGCTTAGCAGCTTCAGCAACCCCGCGCGCGATCTCGTGCGGGATCACCACTGCGCCGTGCTTATCGGCATGAATCAGGTCGCCTGGACGTACATCCATTCCAAAGACCTTCACCGGAATGTTGAATGCCTCCAAGTGAGCGAAGCCGTGAGACACCTGGACACCGACAGCAAAGAGATGAAAGCCTAGACGCTCCACCTCGTCGAGATCACGAACCGTACCGTCGGTGATGATGCCTTGGCTTCCCAGAGCTCTATGGAGGCAGGAATTGACCTCACCCCAGTACGCTCCGCCCGGCGCCGGGCTTAAATCCTGCACGACACTCAGGCACGGCCCGGGGAAGGACCGCACATATTCCCAGTAAGCGCGCCGCGACACTCCGCGAGGATTAGCCGGGGGCGCAGCGGAAATAATGGTGGCCGTGCAGGCGTAACCGACTACGGGTCCCAGGCCGGGAATGAGGCACCGGATGCGGGAGTCGGTGACGCCGCTTAGCCGCGGACGCACTTGGAAGGTCTCGATGGCGTTAGCAATGGTCGGGGAGGAGAACCGCCGGAGTTGGCTCAATTCCGAGGGCGAGAGCATCTCCCCAGCCCCCGGCTTCTGCATCATGATGTCCATTTGGAGAGGCTAACAGACCGGGTTTCATCGAGCAATTCAATTGTGTTGATAGGGAATTCAAAAATCTGAAATCACGAGGGATTTTCCAGAATTGAATCGTATTGGGCAGCTACTCAATTAACTTAAATCGGAGAGCATTTTAGATTGGCCGCCACGCAGAAACATCCACAGACAGGTAACGGTGCGGGGAGTCGGATTCATTCAACCGTCCCCCGCGCCATAAGTCGTGAATCGAGTAAGTATCCCCGGCAGAGCCGGGGGCTTTAGAATACTCGGCCCCTCAAAGGGCAACCCCTCACCCGATCCGTCAGCCGACGGACCACCCTCTCTCCCGGGGAGAGGGTGAATCGCCACCGGTGTACTCATCAGTCCATCAGCTGACGGACGAGACGGGTGAGGGGTCTGTTCAGCGCGCTCAACAGGCCAGGAAATCGTACTTCAGAAACTACCAAGCTTTTACTGCCACTCCGGCAAAGTCGGGGGAGATCCCAACGGATTAGCCATTCTTAAGTATGGTGTTGAATCGGTCCTGAAGATCTTGTACTTGCTTTTCCTTCTGCTCGTCCGGTTTAGCTTTTAATAGATTCTGGGCAGCTTTCAGAGTCTCCTTGCCCTGTTCGCAAACCTTTTGCAATTTCGCGGGGTCATGTTCATGCTGACGATTGAAAACTGCGGCGCCGTCGGCAAGGTGGGCGGCGAGGAAGAGGGCTAGGTGCACACCGTCGATATAGATGGGGCCTTTGCCGAGGACTTTGCGAGCCTTAGCGCGGTCACCGGAAACGATTTCTGCGAGTGCGTCGTCCATGCCTTTCCGCAACGAATCCTCCATCATCCCTTCCTGCTGCTGAGATTCCAGGTTGTTGCCCTCACGAATTCGCGCTAGGCCTGCCCAGTCAGCCGGACCCGTCACGCTAGGGTAGACGGTGTCCAAGGGTACCCTTTTTCCAATCACTCCCCCAGCAGTGAATTGATGGGCGGTGTAGGCCAGACCTAATACGGCCCGGCCAGCGGCTTCAAGATTCTCGCTCTGCCCGTGCTCGTATAGCTCTTTGGACTGGGGGTTTGTTCCCTTACGAGCGCCCGCGTCGTAAGCTTCCGCCAATTCCCATCGGCCTTCCAACTGGCCAGCGTAGATTACGGCGCGCAGCGATCTCGAGCGTACCCGGAAATGAGTGTGCTCGCGGCCTGGGGCCGTCGGAGCGTTCGCCAGCCTCTCGGTCAACTCCAGTGCCTGGTCCCATTGTCCATTCTGAAAGGCGGCATTCGCGCGGTTGAAGATATCCTCTTTGAAGTGAATATCGTTGTTGTCGGGGACGGAAGTTGATTGTCCCCGCGCCTGTCCATAGCTCAATACCAACCCTGCAACCAGGCAGATCAAAACGGATACGCCCATAGTTGGGGAAAGAGTGCGCCGTGAAAGAAACATCTCGGAACCTCCGCAAAGACCCCTTCGGGGGATGATTCGGTCGCGCCATAGCTGCTCCATGCGCAAATTCCACTATTTGTGCAGCCCCGCGCGCGCATGTTCAAGGCCGGCAGTATAGGATGGCCCGAGGGTATAAACAATTCAATTATAGTGAAGGAAAATTCAAAATCGCGCAATCCGCATGCATTCCGCTCCGATGCTAAAAATGGTTCAGGTCTACGGTCCTTCCCCGGGGATGTCTGGCTCCCGGAGTCGCGCGGCATGGAGGAATCGGAGGGCGCCCTCCCGGGTTAGGAACTCATTCGAACCGCGAAAACCCACTTTGCTCGAAACGACACACCCCGTCACAGATCACCGTGAAATGACAGCCGACTCGCTCCGCCACTTCGAGCAGCCTATAGCCGCAACCCGTTAAATCTAATGATCCGGTAATGCTGGTGGATGCGGGCCGCCAAGGAAAGATCACGAATTTTCACCCACACGGTTGCGCTTTCGGCCTGCATCGAGGTTTGCAATCGGAGTTGTCTGTCAGTTATTTCCTGCTGTCAGGGGAGGATAAGACATATCAGGCGCAATAAGTTGGAATATCACTGGTTCCAAGCGGTTGGAGGAGTTCTACTGGAATTGAATCACCGCTTACAAGATTTCAATTGCATGTTATAAGTGTATATCTTAGGTTCTAGTCGCCGGGAGGTCAGCGTCCTTCTGGTTTGGCTCTATTTCCCTGCTTGGTGGCGTCGGATCTTACCTGGGATTTCTGATTTGCAAAGGAGGCATGCAAATGAGATTTCGAAGTGTCGCTTACTTTTCTCTACTTTCGGTCGTTCTGACCCTTCCCCTCTCCGCGCAACAAACCGGTGCCAGCTTGACGGGACATGTTACAGACCCCACCGGCTCGGTGATTGCGGGTGCGAAGATCGAAGTTAAATCCACCTCGACAGGATCCGTTTATACAACGGAATCCGATACAGCGGGAATATACCGCCTTCCCTTTGTCGCGATCGGTGAATATACGCTGACTGTGGAAAAGACCGGGTTTAAAACGTATGTCCAACAGGGCATCACACTGGTGATCGATCAAAAGGTCACTTTGGACGTGACGATGGAGCTCGGCGCAGTTTCGCAGTCGATCACCGTGGTCGGGAACGCCCCACTCCTTCAGGCGGAATCGGCGGACCGGGGTTTCACCGTTGATCAGACACTGCTCCCGCTCAAGGCTTTGTCGATGTTAAATACCTTCGAGGCCACTTTTCAGGCGCCCGGCGAGGCTTTCAGTAACTCTTCCGAATATGAACTGGGCATGGGCCCTGGAACGGCCTCCAATGGCGGAATGTCGGGTGGGATTTTCAATGGTGGGATTGCCGGAAACAATTATATGGTGGATGGAATCACCAGCGGCGCCCCCGGCACGCGAGGCGGGACCATTACCACTAACGGGAATGCCTGGAATCCCAGCAGTGATGCTGTACAGGAGATCAGCGTACAGAGCACGATGTACGATGCTCAGTACGGCTGGAGCAGCGGCGGCGCCGTCAATACCATTACGAAGAGTGGGACCAATACCTGGCACGGTGACGCTTTTGAGTACAATACCAACACGGCATTAATGGCCGCTACCTACTCCGAAGATGTCAATCATCTCCACAAAAGCCCTTACCATATCAACCAATATGGTGTAAGCGCGGGTGGTCCAATCCTAAAGAATAAGCTCTTCGCCTTCTATGCACTTGAGAATTTCACTGAGTGGGTACCCTACTCATTTACCTCGGCGGTGCCCACGGCTGCGGAAATCCAAGGCAATTTTTCTGGTCTTTACACCAATTCTGCCAAAACCACACAAGTATTGCTCTACGATCCTACAACAACGACCTTGTGCCCTGCCGCAGTTGCCTGGTGCACAGGTGTGCCGAATGGAACCTATGCGCGCGAAACCTTCAGTGCAGAATACGGGACCAACAATACTATTCCTGCGAACTTGCTCAATCCCGTGGCCTTAAACGTTCTTAAGTTCCTCCCCCTGCCCAACCATCCCAATGGTTACAACGATGCGGGTAATTTGGTGAACCTGGGCCAGGACAGGGAAAATAACACTGACGTAACCCAGGAAACGGGGCGCGCCGATCTGAATCTCTCGGATAAGACCCACGCCTTCTTCCGGTACTCTCTTGTCGGTTATGGGCTGTACAAAAACTTTCTTTACTCAACCCCGTCCAATATCAATCCTGCTGACACCACCATCAATGACCCTCTGCTGAGAGAAAATCAATCTTTCACCTTGCAGGTTGTGCGGACCCTGAGTCCCACCACAGTTTTGCAGGTCCGCACCGGCATGGAACGCTATGTGAGCAGCCCTGGAGGGGGCGGGGAGGGCGCGAACTTCAACCTTTCGACACTGGGATTCTCGCAAACCTTCCTGTCGGAGGCCACACCGTGGTTTCCTGACTTTACCTGGTCAAGTTATGGCGGGGCAGGAACGGTGGGTCCGACCGGGTTTCAGGCCAGTCCCACCTTTGTCACGGAGGGGGTCTTGGCGACGACCCACAATGAGCACAATCTTAAAGTCGGGTTTCAGAACTATGTGACTGAGCAGAACGTGCTAAACCCGGGCAATGTGGCTGGAGCTTTTGGGTTTACCGGGGTCTACACCACGGCGAATCCCACCAGTCAAACGGCGGCGACCGGCAATTCCATCGCTGACTTCCTGCTTGGAGACGCCAATACCGGCGACATTCAGGTTCAGCGCTCGCCCGCCTACGCGATGAAGCAATACTCCCTGTTTGTGCAGGATGATTATCACCTCTCCAAGCGTCTCACGCTTAATATGGGCTTGCGGTGGGATTATCAGGGCTCCATCACCGAGCGCATCAATGCGGTGCTGCGGGGATTCTGCACGACCTGCGCGAGCCCATTGGAGGTGCCGAACTATCCCTTGCTGGGCGGCCCTTTGTTTGCCGGCGTGGCTCCAAACCCCCGAAATATCTACAATCCTAAATACGCCAATTTCGGCCCTCGTATCGGGTTCGCTTACAACCTGGGGCACGACACAGTGGTGCGGGGAGGATATGGCATGATTTACGCCTCAATCTTTCTTACCCCCGGCGTTGCTCCCGGCTTTGGCCAGACGACCAACATGTTAACTTCGATTCAGACGGGAATTCCCAATCCCGCCGTGACCCTCCAGAACCCGTTCCCGACCGGAATTCTCACCCCCGTGGGCGCAAAATATGGTTTGGCGGCCAACGTTGGGAACTCGATAACCTACGCTGACCCGGACATGAATATTCCGCGGACTCAGCAATACTCGTTTGAGGTACAACACCAGTTCGGCCACAACTATCTGGTCACCATCGGTTATGTGGGCACACATGGAGCCCGCCTGCCGGCCACCCAATCACTTGATGCCGTTCCGTTGGCTGACCTGCCATACACCTACAGCTTCGCCACCAACCCCTCCGGCTTAACTGCGGCCCAACTGAATTCCAATGTGGCCAACCCCTTCGCGGCCGTTCCGAGCTCATCGCCGTATTACAGCATTATGACGGGCACCTACCTGTCTCCCGCCAACGCCACGATCACCCAATACCACCTGACCTATCCCTTTCCGCAGTTTTCGGCGGTCAGCGAGGAATACGAGCCGATCGGGGGAACGCGCTATAACAGCCTGCAAGCGGAATTTAACAAGCGCTTGTCGAATGGGCTGACGTTCAGCTCGAACTTCACGTGGAGCAAAACCACGCAGGCCATCACTTTTCTCAATGCCGAGGATGCACAACCCGCATGGTCGATCTACCAGTATGACATCCCGAAAAAACTCAATGTCAACATGGCGTATTATTTGCCGTTTGGCCGGGGGAAACAATTCCTCACTTCCGCTGGTCCGGTGGTGGGCCATTTGGTGGAGGGATGGACCTGGGGCGCCTCCACGACTCTCATGACGGGTTTTCCCATCGCGACCCCCAGTGGAGTGATGCCTACGGGCGCTTCTGAAACTGTACCTAATCCTACGTTGGCGCAGTGGTTTAACTCTTGCACGGAAAATGCCGCCGGCACTGCGACCGTCAATTGCCCCTCCGGCATCACCACGCCCGCCTGGAGGACCACCGTGGCGTATCAGCTCCAGACCTGGTCTCCCTACCTGGCTAATATTCGCACACCGGGATGGAAGGAAGTTGAGATGTCACTGTCGAAGAAGACCAAGATCACCGAGCGGTTTGATTTTGTTCTTCGCGCCGATTTCCACAACGCTTTCAATAGCCTGGCATGGTTCGGAGGGCCCGATACCAACTCAACCGACAGTACATTTGGGACCATTGCTCCTGCTTATTCAACCCCCAGCAGTGACCCGCGCACGATCGTCATTTCGGGGAGGCTCATTTTCTAGAAATTTGAAAAACGCTCCAACCGCGAGGGAAGGGTAGGGCTTGATGCCACCCTTCCCTCGCCCCCGCTTATGCCTGCCCTTACTTTTCCGACGCGCCAGCCAGGGAATGCACGAGATGGCGCAAGCCGAGGATCCTTTATGAAAGTACGCTTTGCCGTTTTCGTCATACTTCTATTATTCGCGGGACGCAGTGCGATTCCGCAGCAGCAGTCACCCAGCGGCGCAGGGCCTTCCGACCAAGGGATTACCAGTCAGCAAGTCGGTGAATTCCAGCAGGAAGTTCGCGTGGCCTATTCAGCGAAGGATGGCCTGCCGTCGGAGGACGCTCGTTCCGTCGCGTGGGCGGCCGATGGAAGCGTTTACGTTGGCACGACGCGAGGCCTGGCGCGTTTTGCGGCCGGCCAGTGGACCACCGTTGCGGCGGAGGGTGAGCCCGTCGAACAGGTCGCTGTAGCAGGTAAAGCCGTCTGGTTCATATCCTCCGGCAAGCTCGCGAAATTGCACGGCGAGTCCTTCACTCTGCCTTCCGCGAAGGTGGTCCAAATGGTGGTGGGTGGGAAAACCTTCCTGGCTACAGACGAGGGGCTTTACCTTCTGGACAAAAAGAAATTCGTCCTGGACTCAGGCCTGGCGCGCTTGCTGGGAAAGGAAACAGCGGTGCGGCAGGTAGCGTTGGCTTCCGACGGCCGCATCGCGGTTGCCGCACTGGCGGGCTTGTTTTTGAAGTCGGCGGGAGAGGATTGGCACGCGGTCTTTCCCCGCAATGCCAAGCGTAGTTGGGCTCCCTATGACGTGCGCGGCCTGGGATTCGATTCCCAAGGCCGTCTGTGGTTCGCGAGTACCCAGGGTGTGGGATGCGAAGACCGCGAATGGCAGCTTTTCACAGGAACGGAAGGGCTGCCCTACAATGATTTCACCACGCTGGCGGCGGGTGAAAATGGCGCGGTTTGGTTCGGCACGCGCATGGGAGCCATCCGCTATGACGGCAAGTCGTGGGAATACCGCGAGGGACTTCGCTGGCTGCCGCATGATGAGGTGCGCTCAGTCGCCGTGAACTCGAATGGCGACGCGTGGTTTGCAACCCCGGGAGGGGTAAGTGTCATCGAGCGGCGTCCGATGACGCTCGCCGCCAAAGCCAGGTTTTTCGAGGATGAGATTGACAAGCGCCACCGCCGCACTCCTTATGAATACATTACCTATGCGTATTTGAAGCGCCCTGGCGACAAGAGCGAGTGGACGTTGCACGATACAGACAACGACGGCCTTTGGACCGCCATGTACGGGGCCGGCGAGTGCTTTGCCTATGCCGCAACTCATGACCCCCTTGCCAAGCAACGCGCCAAGAAGGCGTTCGAGGCCCTGCGTTTTCTCCGCATTGTAACTCAGGGTGGACCGCACGGCGCTCCGCCGGGATTTTTGGCGCGAGCTATTCTGCCCACCAGCGGGCCTGATCCAAACCTCGAATACACTCCCGAGCGGGACGAGCAACTACGCGCCAAAGACAGTTTGTGGAAGGTCATTGTTCCCCGCTGGCCTGTCTCCGCTGACGGCAAGTGGTACTGGAAAACCGATGAGAGCTCGGACGAACTTGATGGGCACTTCTTCTTTTATGCGCTCTACTACGACCTGGTGGCCGAAACGGAAGAGGAGCGCGCGGCTGTACGCGAGCATGTCGAGGCGGTGGCGGGGCACCTTGTCGACCACGACTTTCAGATGGTTGACCACGACGGCAAACCCACGCGCTGGGCAATCTTCAACCCCGAAAACCTCAACGACAATTTCGATTGGCACGCCGAGCGTGGATCAAACTCTTTGAGCATCCTCAACTATCTGAAAGTGGCGGAGCACATCACCGGTGACCCGCGATTTGCCGAAGCCGCGCGCGAGTTAATCAAGCAGCACGCTTACGCCACCAATGTCCTGATCCGCAATTGGGACACGGGTCCCGGTTCAGGCAATCAGTACACCTACGAAATGATTTTCATGAACTACTACAATCTCATTCGCTATGAGACCGATCCTGCCTTGCGTCAGCTCTATACCCTGGGCCTCTACAAGCAGTGGCAGTGGCAGAAGCTCCAACTTAATCCGTTTTTCGATTTTATATTTGCCTCCGGCTGCATCGGAAAGAGCATCGAGGATGCTTCCGGAACGAGGAGCCTTTCGCCGAAGGATTACCCCTGGTTGGATGAATCCATAGACTCGCTCAAGCGCTTCTCGCTTGACCGCGCCAACTGGCGGCTGCTTAACAGCCAGCGCTTGGACGTGGTTTACCTGCCCGATTACATCGAAAACCCTCATAACCTGTGGCCCCGCGGCTGCCGCCGCAACGGCAAGGTCTTACCCATTGACGAGCGCTGGGTGGAGCGTTGGAGTCACGATCCCTGGGCGCTCGATGAGGGCGGCGACGGCAGAATACTCGCGGATGGCACACCCTTCCTGTTGGCGTACTACATGGGTCTGTACCATAAGTACATTCGAGAATAATCTTCCGGGAGGAAAATCTATGCTGCCAATGCGCCGCACGCTGTGGGTGGCAATGCTGGGAATCAGCTATCTCCTGTGGGCGCGCCCCCTTCCTGATACGGTACAGGAACACACGGTGGTGGTTTATCAGGTGCCGGGGCGCTACGCCGCGTGGCCCGCCAACTTTGGCATCTGGTCCTGGGGAGATGAAATCCTCGTGGGGTTCCAGTCTGGTTATTTCAAGCGCCAAACCCCGGAAATGCACCCTATCGATCACGACCGCCCCGCCGAGGATTTGCTGGCGCGCAGCCTGGATGGTGGAGAAACATGGACAACCGAGCGACACCTCGATTTGCTTCCTCCCGACGGCACTCGAGAATCCGGAATTTTGATTGAAGGGGGCGGAAAACCTGATCGGGATTGTCCCGGCGGCATTGACTTTTCCAATCCTAACTTTGCCCTGACGGCAAGGATGAATGATCCAGATTCTGGAACTTCGCGGTTTTATTATTCGCTCAATCGCGGCAGAAATTGGGAGGGCCCCTTCAAGATTCCCAATTTTGGGCAAAAGGGAACTGCCGCGCGCACGGATTACCTCATCGAGGGTAAGCACGATTTAACCCTATTTTTGACGGCTGCCAAGTCCAATGGCAAAGAGGGCCACGTGATGGTGGTTCAAACCCACGACGGAGCCAGGACGTGGCACTTTATTTCTTTCATTGGCCCCGAGCCCACTGGTGATGATTTTGCCATTTGCCCCTCCTCCGTGCGCCTTTCTCCCACTTCGGTAGTGACTGCCATTCGGCATCGGCACTGGATCGAAGTCTGGCGGTCGGACGATAATCTAAGAACCTGGACCTTCCTGAATAAGCCCATTCCAGACACAGGAAAGGGAAATCCACCCTCCATGGTTCGTCTCAAAGATGGGCGCATCGTCATCACCTACGGGGTACGGGTCCCGCCCTACGAAGTCCGCGCGCGCTTGAGCCAGGACGGCGCCCAAACCTGGGGGCCGGAGATCATTCTCCGTACCGGCGCCGCCAACTGGGACATCGGCTACCCCCGCACCGTGCAACGACCCGACGGGAAAATTGTTACCGTCCATTATTGGGACGAATCACCGGAAAAGGATGGGTATATCGCGGCTACCATCTGGGATCCAGGCCACTAAATGCGGTTCGTGCCCCGCGCACTTCATTGCAACTCGGGGGTTCCGTGAATGTCGGTGCATGCGCATTTCGTTCACCACCTCCAAATTCGGGCATTGGCCGCCATTTGTAGGGAGTGAAAGCTCAGGTCGAAGGAGACCCAATGCATCTGTTCCTCATCCAACCCAGCCGCTGATCGTCGAATTTATGGTTCATCATGTTGAAACGAGAATAGAACCGCCCACCGAACGAATCGCGGCACCGAGCAAAGCTGAGGATCTCGTTAGTTCCCGGGGAGTAAGCAGGGCGAAATGGAATGGATCCTTATCTGCACCTATGACCGACGAGGCGTGGAAATAGCAGTTGGACCGCCGTTGGAAGTTCGAATTCATCCTTAGGAGCCCTTATGACCAACAAAAAAGACAGCGCCCTGTGGTACGTGCTTCTGCCAGCTTTGGCCATGTGGCTGGGTTGGGGAGTGCGAGGATTATTTGGACACGCCAATGGCGCCATGTTTCCTGGAGCCATGGTGGCGTTAGCTGTATGCATGTTACTGAGAACCAAAAGGTTTTCGGTGGGGGTAGTAGTGGCCATGTGCGCCATCGGCTACGGGTTTGGGGCCGACGAAACCACCCTTCAGACGGCCGGCTATCTTTTCGGCAGCAACCTCGACCACGTGGTCAAGCTGGGAATCGCATACCCCGGCCTCGCCCTGAAGGGTGGGCTGTGGGCCATGTTTGGCGGTGTGGGGCTGGGGACGGCTTTGGCGGCGTATTGCTACATGAAGCGCGACATCGCCATCGGCGTGGTGCTCATGGTTATAGCATTTTATGTTGGTTGGTACATTATCAATCGCCCGCGGTTGATTTATTTCTCCTACGACCGCAAGGAGACCTGGGCGGGACTTCTGCTAGGCGGCGCCACCCTGCTAGCATGGTTGACGGTTAGGGGAAGAACCACGGTCCCCCTTCGATGCGCCTTTTGGGCAGCGCTTGGGGGCGCCATCGGCTATCCCATCGCTGTAACCTTCGCCGCCATGGGCCGGCACTCCGCGCATGCCGCCGGACATGATTGGTGGAAGGTGGCGGAGACCACCTTCGGGGCGTTCCAGGGAGCAGGAATCGGCTTGGGGACCTATTACCTCAAAGGGCTGCTCCCCGACCGCGAAAGCGCACTCCCTGAAATACCCGTGCCAGCCCCCCACTCTTGGGTTTGGGCCGTAGTTGGAGCCGTGGGTGCGGCCTTTGCAAACACCCTTTACGGCGGAGTCCTGGTTGGCGGTACCAGCCGCGCCTTCCAGCACCTTACACCTTGGATTTTGCTCGGGTCAATTCTTTGGTGCATAGCTTTCTATTGGCCTCGGGCAGCCTGGCAGCTCGGGGTCACAATGACTTTCTTCGCCACCGCTACTGACCTGGTCCTGAACTGGCACCATGACGAACAACTCGGGAACACCGGGGCGCTATGGGTTGTGGTGTCATTGGCCACTCTATTTCTGGCATGGAAGGTCACCGGGTGGTGCGCTGAGGCTGATGCGGACATCCCACGCCGGGTCTTTCTGTGGCTAATGTGGGCCTTCCTGGCGATGTCATACCTGCTACTTTTTGTCCCACGTGCGGTCATACACGCCCCTGCCAACGCCGTATCCAGTATCGGCGGTTGGTGGCCCTACCTTCTGAAGGCTTGGGGCGGTGGATTTGGCGTCGGCGTGGGCTTTATCTTCGCCGCTCTTGTTCTCGCATGGTGGCTCAGGACGGGCGGCGTGATCAGCAAACAACCTGCCGACAGCAACAAAGCTTCACAAGCAACCTCATAAGCGGATTCTCGTGTGAACAGCGGCAAGATTAGCCGCTTTCAGTTTGTTCTGATCACAGCCTTGGCAACGTCCGTTGGATGGGGCGTTCGCGGGCAGCTTGGGCATTGGACTGGCGCGATGATTCCGGGCGCGCTGCTGGCACTCGCCGTGGCCGGTACATTGGCCCTGTCGCAACGCATTCTACCCTGGATTCTGCTCGGTTCCCTCCTCTGGTGCGCGGCGTACTACTCCTATCGCTCTGCCTATCAGATGGGTGTGACCATGACGTTCTTCGGAACTGCGGCCAACCTGGTGGTCTTCTGGTCCATGGAGCAGAAACTGGGTCACGCTCTACCGTTGTGGACGCTCGCCGCGTGGAAAGTGACCGGCTGGGAAGCTGAGCCGGGTTCCGAGGGCGCGCGCCACGCCTTCTTGTTCCTTCTTTGGGCCATTATCCTGCTTTCCTACGGGATATCGTTCATTCAAGCCGCAGTGCTTCGGCCTCCCGCAGGCGCCATCGCGGCGGCGGGAGGTCTGGGGTCGTACCTCCTCCACCTTTGGCAGTATGTTTTGATTGTGGAAATCAGTTTCACCATGGCCACCGTAGGGATTACCTGGATGGTTTTCCGGATATCCAAGGGACAATCATGAGTCCACGTCATCTCTTTCAAGGCGGAACCTTGTTATCGCGCTCGATCCCCGCTCGCAGGGCGATTCCGAAAAGCCCGGCAGCGGAAACTACCCCGAGCGGCGCGCGCCCGCGCTGAGTTCAAGAAAGCGGCGGAGTTGGATCTCGCCGGCGCCACGCACGCCTACTACAATCTCGCAATCGTCTCACTCTATTCGCGCCTGCCTGATGAAGAGATCAAAGATCTTAGAAAAGCGATAAAGCTCGACCCGGCCAACGCGGAGGCATACCATGAGCTGGGTATGGCGTTGATGCGAGAGGCGAATATCGTAAGAGACGGGCGGCGGCTCGCCCCGCCGAAAGAGGTCAAAGCGTTCAAAACGTATCTGAAACTCAGGCCTGACGGGTATTTTGCGCAGTATGATTCGCGAGTCATCAGCAAGGGGTTGCCTTACAGCCCGGCCAATCCATGCGCCAAATAAATTTATGAACCCGCCACTCAGCAAGCATCAAGGCCGGCTGGCGCAGAGCGAGTTCAGCTCTGCCACCCACCCCTGACACCGCATCCCGCGAAACTTCCATCTGATTTAACGTTTCCTGTTTGGGATGTATCACGCAGGATGAAACGCAGAGCTGCGCCCTGCGCCAACTTGCTAAATTAGGGTTTCACTTCAACATCGTCAGCCCAGTTTACCGTCTGCCTCACGGCAATATGCTTCGCGCACTCTCGGAGTGCCCGATCGTTTGTCACCAGCACCGCGCCCAGGGCGGCGGCGTGAGCCGCGATCAGCAGGTCCATGTTCGCCAGTGGCTTGCCGATACGCTCCAGAGTGGCGCGGGCGCCGGCGTAGGCACGAGCACAAGCGGAATCCCAGGGCAGAATGTCCATCTTCGACAGAAACAGTTCCACGGTCGCGACAATTGCCCCCGCCAGCTTCCCTCGGGCAAGACCAAAGCGCATTTCCGCCTCCGTCATGACGGAGATGCACACATCGTGATCGACGCTTGCGTGTTTGAGGCGGCGGGTAGCGTGGGGCGACTGGTTCCTGACGATGTAACTCGCGGTGTTCGTATCGAGCAGATAGATCACAGCGGGTCGCGCTCCTGGGGCGGGCTCAAATCGCGGTCGGAGAGAAAGTCAGCGGGTGCCGGATGGCGGGCAATCGCGGCGAAAACCTCATCCCAATTCGGGGGCTTGCGCGACAGAATTACGTCTCCAGTGCGGGGCTCGCGGTGAATATAGACTTCCTTCGTATCGAAACGGAACTCGGCGGGAAGCCGCACCGCCTGGCTGCGGCCGTTGGTAAAGACTTTGGCTTTCCGCCGCATCATCCACCCCCCTCTCACGCGATATATACCATGATATACAGCAAGACGAAAAAATCGTCAATCCAAATGACGGAGTGTTCTCGCCATGGTTAAAACGGATTCAGCGATTCAAGACTACCGCCTCCCCCGGCAGCCACGTTCCGCTCTCATGGAATTGGTTCGTTAATGCGCGTCAGGTGGGTGCTGCCCCTCGGCCGTCGCTGCGGATTGGATATCCCAGATTTGAGATTTTAGAGGACCACGCCGAAATTTGCCCTTGACTTTACCGACCGACCGGTCGGACAATACCTTCCGAGCGGTTGGGTGCCCGGCGTCTGCACCGGGGAACCAACCCCAATCCACCGCCCAGGGAGGGAGCATGCCCGATAAAGTTTTCATCTTCGACACTACACTCCGCGACGGGGAGCAATCCCCGGGTTGCAACATGAACCTTCCCGAAAAGATCGAAATGGCGCACCAACTCGAGCGCCTGGGCGTGGATATCCTGGAGGCGGGATTCCCCATTGCCTCGGATGGCGACTTCGAAGCGGTGAAGGCCGTGTCGGCGGAGATCCGGCGGCCGATCATCGCGGCGTTGGCGCGCGCGAACGAAAAGGACATCAATCGCGCCTGGGAGGCGTTGCAGGGCGCCGCGCGGCCGCGCATCCACACGTTTCTTGCCACCTCCGACATCCATCTGCAATACAAGCTGCACAAAACGCGCGAGGAAATTCTCAAGATGATCTCCTGGGCCGTGGGGCACGCGAAGTCCAAATGCCAGGACGTGGAGTTTTCTCCCGAAGATGCCGGCCGCACCGATCGCAATTACCTGATCGAATGCTGCCACGCGGCGGTTGAGGCCGGAGCCACCGTGCTGAACCTGCCCGATACGGTGGGTTTTTGCCTGGAGCCGGAATACGAGCAGATGTTTCGCGACGTCGAGACGCGCGTGCCGGGCATGGACCACGTGATCCTCAGCACGCACACGCACGACGACCTGGGAATGGCCGTGGCCAACACGCTGGCGGGAATTCGCGGCGGGGCGCGCCAGGTGGAATGCACGATCAACGGCATCGGCGAGCGCGCCGGCAACGCGGCGCTGGAAGAAGTGGTGATGACCATCCACGTGCGCCGCGACGTTCTGCCTGTGTACACGGAGATCCGCACCGAGGAGCTCTACGCCTCCAGCCGTATGCTGACTCGGCTGACCGGCGTCTCCGTGCAGCGCAACAAAGCCATCGTGGGGCGCAATGCCTTCGCCCATGAAGCGGGAATCCATCAGGACGGCGTGCTGAAAAACGCCATCACCTACGAAATCATCTCGCCGAAGACGGTGGGCATGCCTTCGAATTCAATTGTCCTGGGCAAACACTCCGGGCGGCACGCTCTCGCCAAGCGCTACGAGGAGCTGGGATATCAACTGACCAAGCCGGAGCTCGAACGGGCCTATGCACTTTTCACGCAATTGGCGGATCGCAAGAAAAATATTTACGACGAGGATCTGCTCGGCATCATGAGTGAGGGATTCCAGCATCTGCCGGAGACATTTGCGTTGAAACTCTTCCAGAGCGTCTCATCCAGTGACGGCCGTGCTACGGCCACCATCGAACTTGAAAAGGACGGGAAGACATTTCATGATTCCGCCACGGGTGAAGGTCCGTGCGACGCGGCCTTCCGCGTGATCGACCGCATCACCGGCATGCCGGGAACCGTCTCCGACTTCTCCGTCCACACCGTGGGTCCCGGCACCGACGGCGTGGCGGAGGTTCGCATTCGCGCGCGCTTTGAAGGCCGCGAGTTCGGAGGAAAATGTACAAGCCACAACGTGGTGGAAGCGGCTGCACGTTCTTATCTGCAGGCCGCCAACAAAGCCGCGTACGAACTGAAGCGGCTCGAACAAGCAACGCCCGTGGCTTCTGCTTCGGTCCACAAGAACGCGGCCGTGGACAGACTTTTTCCTGGAGGCTACTGAAGTAGGTATTGTAGGGCTATCGCCATTCTTCTGTTCGGCTGATATATGAACAAGCAGAACCTGGGTTGATTTGCCGAGTTTTGGATTGCCCACACTTCGCCAACGATAGACCCGAGCCGGACTTTGTTGACTGTAACTATAAGAAACTAAAATGGTTAATTGAATCCCCTTAAAGATTAGCGGGGACTGTTGCCCTTTATCCACGTTAACTCCAATAAATCCTTGCATTTTCATGTCTTGCTCTTGTAAGATATAGATAATTAACGATATGCAGAGCTTGCATCGGATTGCTGTTCTGGCGGGGGATGGAATAGGGCCTGAGGTTACGGC
>JASHTO010000638.1 GCA_030040515.1 Terriglobia bacterium | reverse complement strand
GGTGATTTCCGCGAGGCGAGCCAGCGGCCAAAGGTTAAGCGCGTAGGCTGGCCGTCCTTCCAGGAATCGTCTTGCGGAAGCGGGTAGAGGAAGGCTGGAACTCCGGGCTGCACCAATGTTGTGGGATGGAGGAAATCACCGCGCGTCAGGATGTGAGTCTCGCGCGGAGTATCGCGCGTGGACAGCACCAGTTGCGACGCGCCCTCAGGATAATCACGCCACAATTCCGCGATCTGGTCGTTCGCCGCTTTCCAGTCCGGTACGGTGGTGCGCCAATAGCTGAAGACTCTCTGCACCTGAACCGGAATGCGCTGGGCGGCGGGAATCGCCAGGATATCGCGCACCTCTTTGGGCAGCGGATCGGCCGTGGCGCCCAGGGTGTTGGTGAAAGACAGGCGGAAGCGGCCGAGGTTGTTGCTCTCTTCCCCGCCGCCGTGATTCTGTACGAGGGAAACGGTGAGAATGGTCCCGTGCGGGAATGAAACGGGTTCAGCCAGTGTGAACACCGCCTTGCGCGACTGGTTGCGCAGACCCGGACCCGCATCAATTCCCCAAGCTGTCTCATCTTTGTCATCAATGGCGAACTCTACTGGACCGGTTACGCGCTCCCTCCCGCTCTTGTCGTCAAAGACGGGAGTGAGCGGCATCACGGGCTGTTCGAAGTCCGTGGTGGCCTTCGCAAACTTCAGATTGACGACCTTGGTGGGAGCATCGGCGGGCGCAGCCTGAACTTTGAATTCCGTTAACGCGGTCATTCCTTGAAATGACCGCCCCGGTCCGCTCAGCGGTAGCCGCTGGTCCGTGAGCAGTTCGAGGCGGAACGCCGTAATGTTCTGCACGTCGGTCTTTACGGTCAATTTCACGCTGCTTTTAGGAGGCGCATATCCCTGGCAGATGAAGGAACCATCGGGCTGCTCGATGTACTTCTGACCGCCCGTCGAGAGATCGTCGATGGCGGGGTGCATCACCGTCCAATCCGGCTGGCCTGTTGTCACCTGCTCTTCCCACCTGGCCATATCTTCTTTCCACGCAGGGTGTTGTTGCTGAAGCAGGGCCTCGATTTGGCGCGTCTTGCGGAAAACTTCTTCGCGCCTGGTCTCCTCCTGGGGCGTATAGACCGGGATATTGGCGTCGTTCGCGGCGTTGATGAACGCGAACATACTGTAATACTCGGCCTGCTTCAGCGGATCAAACTTGTGATTGTGACACTGCGCGCACTGAATGGTAAGGCCCAGGATGCCCTTGCCGATGGCGTCCATGCGGTCGAACATGGCCTCCATGCGAAACTGTTCCGGGTCGATTCCGCCTTCTTCGTTAATCATGGAATTGCGCAGGAACCCCGTGGCAACAATTTGGTCCTGTGTCGCGTGCGGAAGCAGGTCGCCGGCGATTTGCTCGATGATGAACTCATTGTAGGGCATGTCGTGGTTGAGCGAGTTGATTACCCAATCGCGATAGAACCACACGCTGCGCGGCTGATCCTTTTCGTAGCCGTTGGAGTCGGCGTAGCGCGCGGCATCAAGCCAGATGCGCCCCCAGCGTTCGCCGTAATGCGGGGAATTCAGCAGGCGGTCGACTTGTTTTTCGTAGGCGTTGGGGCTCCTGTCGGCGAGAAACGCATCCACCTCCGCCGGCGTGGGCGGCAGGCCGATCAGGTCGAGGCTCAGACGGCGCAGCAGGGTGACGCGGTCGGCGCGTGGAGATGGCGTCAGACCCTCTTTCTCCAGGCGAGCGAGTACAAATGAGTCGATGGGATTGCGCACCCACGTTTTGTGTGCGACTGCCGGAATGGGAGGCAGTACGGGCGCGATAAAGCCCCAATGTTTCTTGGCCGCCATGGACGGTGCATAGCTGGCCGCAGCCGATTCCGGAATTTCCGCGCCCTGGTCAATCCAAACGCGAATCAACTCGATTTCAGCAGGCGCAAGGGGTTGGCCGCCGAAGGGCATGCGCGTGAGGCCGCCGACTCCCGCCACGCGCTTATAGAGCGTGCTGTCGGCGGATTTGCCCGGCACCACGATCTTGCCGTTTGCCCCGCCCGCCAGGAAGGCCGCGCGATCGTCCAATCGCAGGCCGCTCATCTGCTGCCCGGAGCTGTGGCAACTGTAGCAATTCTTCTCGAGAATTGGCTGGATGTCCTTCTGATAGTCAACTTTGGGTACAGGTGTAGTGTTCTGGGTGCGGGCGAGTCTTGGGAACGTCTGCAAACCCAGGGCGCAAAGTACAACGGTACAGGCGAGGTACTTCAGTCGAGTTTTACCCACCATTTTTTGGTTCACTGGGGGTGCGGAGAATGTTCCACAACCCGGGGGAAGTGTTAGACTAACATATTCACCGAGTTCGCTGCAAAAGAATTTTTTGACGTCATGAATTGCATTCACCACTGGCTGTGCCGATCGGATCGTTGGCGAAGGGAATTGGAAACGAATGTTGTGCCGTGGGCGCTAGAGGGAGCTCGACTGGGAACGAATGTTCTCGAAGTGGGACCGGGGCCGGGGCTCACGACCGACATCCTGCGCTCACGCCTGGCGCGGCTGACTGCGCTGGAAATCGATCCCGCACTCGCCAATACGCTTGCCGCCCGGTTGCGTGCCAGCAACGTGGCCGTCATCCGGGGCGATGCCACCACCATGCCCTTCCCAGACGAGCTGTTTTCCGCCGCCGTATGCTTTACGATGCTTCATCATGTTCCCTCTCAAGCCCTTCAGGACCAGTTGCTGGGTGAGGTTCACCGCGTTCTGCAACCCGGCGGCGTCTTTGCGGGCGTGGATAGTCTTGCCAATGCGTATATGCGCGTGATTCACATCTTTGACACATTGGTTCCCATCGACCCTTCAAAGTTCGAAGCACGGTTGAAGGTGGC
>JASHTO010000637.1 GCA_030040515.1 Terriglobia bacterium | reverse complement strand
AATCGGTATCAAGGACGAACTGGTTTTCGGGGCGCAACTGGAACTCGGTCGAACGGGACTGAACCGACATGAGAGCAGCGTGATATTCAGAAAAGCCCGGTGCGATGAGCATGGCTTTTCGCGGGCGCAGATACCGCGCGACGACATAAAGCAATTGCGTGGCCCCGTTTCCAAACACGATGCACTCGGAATCGATCCTCTGCGTTGAAGCGATCAGCGCCCGCAATTCTTCCTGCCGCCGGTCAGGATAGTGGCAGACGGAATGCAACTCGCGCAAAAGCCTCCGGGAGGCTCGGGGTGATAGCCCCAAGGGGTTGATGCTGGCGCTGAAGTCGAGAAGTTGGTCGGGCGCGATTCCCAGCCGCCGCGCCGCGCCGTAAATGTCTCCGCCGTGAGTGGTTAAATGCATCGTATCCAGCGAAAGATGGCAATTCCTGCGACGGAAACGCCGACGGCCAGCAGAGACGTCGTGTAAAGCAACCGTCGTGTTTCGGGTTGCAGCTTGATGGTTAACTCCCGACCAGCGTCACCGATGTAGGACTTCTGAACCGTACGACCTCCATAGGAATTGGCACCGCCGAGGCGAATGCCCAGGGCTCCCGCGTAGGCTGCCTCGGGAAAACCGGCGTTGGGGCTGGGTTGCGAGCGAGCGTCGCGCAGGACAATGCGGATCGAGTTTTTCCAGGAAAGACCTGAAAGCAGCGCGCCGACCGTCACCAGAACCGCCGTCAATCGCGCGGGCAAGTAGTTGGCCACGTCGTCCAGCCGGGCGGAAGCGCGGCCAAAATACAGATAGCGTTCGTTCTTGTAGCCGAACATCGAATCGAGAGTGTTGATCGCTTTATAGGCGACTGCGGCGGGCGCGCCCCCGAGCATCATGTAGAAAAACGGGGCCACAACGCCGTCGGAAGTGTTCTCGGCGACGGTTTCGATGGTGGCTCGCACAATTTCCGGCTCATCCAAGTTCTGAGTGTCGCGTCCCACGATCATCGCCAGCGCGCGTCGAGCTTCGATAATCTTCGCTTGCTTGAGACGATTGATCACGCCTTGCGCAGCTTGATCAAGGCTCCGCGCGGAAAGTGTGGTATAGGCGATCGCGACGGCCACGCTCCATCCCGCCCAGGCGGAAACGCGGGAAATTTCCTTGAGCAAAAACCACGTGGTGACTGCCGCGCCTGCCGGAATCACGAGGGCAACAAGGGATCCGAGCACCAGCATCGCGGACGGGGAGCTTCCCATTTTCCTGCATAGTTTTTCGGCAGAGGCGGCAACAAAGCCTATAAGCCGAACCGGGTGCGGCAGCCACCGCGGATCACCGCAACATAAGTCGGTGGCATACGCCAGCAGGATTTGAACGGCCGTCACCACAGGTCCTCAACCACGCGACAATGTCGGGGGGATGTATCTCCCTTTCCCTGAGGACGGTCGTTCATTTCCTCCTCCATCCCTCACCGCCAATCGTGAATTTCATTCCCGCGCGGAAGTTGAGCGGCAGAGCGGGATAGCCGAACGCACCCTCGTAATGCTCATCCAGAAGATTACCGATGCTGGCGTAGAAGGTGACCCCGCGATGGACATCAAACCACCCGCTCCAATCTACGAGCTGATAGGCGTTCAGCAGGTTGCGGTTGGGCAAAATCAGCGTGTCCCCGTAGTTTTCATCCGTCAGATAGGTGCTGTCATCCGACCGGCTCACGAAATAACCCGTTGCCCCGAGCCCGAAGCGCCGTCTGGAATAGATGAGCGCCAGGTTGCCGGAATTGTGCGGCACCCTGAAAGGCCGTCCCCCAATCAGCGGCGAATAGATTCCGATTGCAATGTTCGGAAACGCGGGATTGAAGGCGGGCGTCTGGGCGCTGCTTGCGAATGATTGCGTCACGACGGCATCGGTGTACGTGTAATTCCCTTGCAGTCGCAATTTGTTGTCGAGACGGGCCTCCAATTCCACTTCCGTCCCCAGGCTGCGGTAAGAGTCCGAATTGATCGAAGCGCCGAACGGTACCACAGCAGCGACGGACGCCGGCACACCGAGTTCGGGAAGCAGATTGTTGGACACGTAGGCAATCAAGTCATAAAAGTTCTCGTGAAAGCCCGTGAGCCCAACGCGCACCCTGCCATTCGCCAGAAACTGCTCGAGCCCCCAATCAAAGTCCCGGCTGCGCTCAGGCCCCATCGGCGCGACATGGTATTGGGAAATAAGCTGCGACCCGTTCGGAAGCGTCTGGAGCAGATTGTAGAGCGACAAACTTTGATCGAGAATGCTCGGCTCGTCGATCCCTATGCCGAAGTTGAAGCGTAGCTTCGTGCCATTGAAGAATGAGTTCGAAGCCGGCCGCCGCACGTAGTAGGCGGCGGAAACCCGCGGCGTGGCGGCAAAGCCGTAGACGGCATTGTCTTCAAGACCCACGCCTGCCGTGGCGAAGGCACGGTGGCCGAGGCTGCCGTGAGCTTCCAGGAATCCGCCAACATTATTGCGGCTGGTCGGTGTCAGAGAGCCATCCGAGTTGGTGTAACCGCTCTCGTGGTCGTACCAAAAGCCTGCGCTGCCGCTGAAATCCGGCTTGAAGTCGTAACTCGACAGCGCGTAGAGGGATTGCACGGCGGTATGGGAATTGAAGAGGTTGGGATAGATGCCGCCATTCGCGACCCCGTAATCGAGAATCGCCTGGCCACTGGTGCAATATCCGTTCGCGCCGCAAATGTTGACCGGATCACCGATGTAGTTGCCCAGATAGGGTGCGCCAACCGGTTCGGGCTCGTCGTAGCTGTAACGAAGCTGCGTCGAGGTGATTTGCAGGGAATTCCGCCACTGGGAAGTGGTCTGGTTCTGCACCTTGATCCCCATGTACGTGTCACGCTCGCGTTGAAAAGCATCATCGGGAAGGCCGTAAAAGGCCAGAGCATTGGAATCACCCAAGGCGGTGCCTGTGTGGCGAAGCGTGAAGCGCAGATCCGTCTTTTGATTTGCTTTCCATCCAAAATTTGCCGAAAGGGTTTCGTTGTGGAAGCTATTGTTCGGCAGACTGTTTTGGGTCTGAAAGTCCATGAAGTCGCCGAAATAATCGAACTGGTGGAAAATGCCCCCAAGGGAAGTTTCCTGACGCAGAGTGTTGAAGTTTCCGCCGTCAACGGCGTATGTCATCTCAGGTAGCGGAGTCGTACCGCGGCGAGTGGTAATTTGGACCACGCTTCCCAAAGCGTCGGCGCCGTAGAGAACGCTGTTGGCTCCGCGGAACACTTCCACTTCGTCCGCGCCGCTCGCGGAAAGATTGGCGAACTCCACCGCTCCGCCAATGTCGTTGGCCGGAATGCCGTCAATCAGCACTTTGTTGAATTCACTGTTGCCGCCGCGCGCGAAGATTGAAGTCGTGCCGCCCCGCTCCCCCGTCTGTACCACCGCGAGGCCCGGCACCTGCCGGAGCACGTCAAGCAGGTCGAGCTTGTTAAAGGCGCTCAACTCCGATTGATCCAAAACCGTCACGGAGGCTCCCACCTGTGACTCCGGCAGACTGGTCCCTGTGTCAGAAACGACAATTTGCTGGCGCAGCGTGCCAATCTGAAGCACGAGCTCGACGTTTACCGTCCGCGTTCCTGTCACCTCAAGCTGTGGACTTACCTGGCTGCTGAAACCCGGTGCTTCGGCGCGAACGACGTACTGGCCGGGCTCCACGGTGGAGAACGCAAATGCTCCTTCGCTGTCCGCCTCAGTGACTTGGATGGCAGTCCCCTGATGAAGCAATGTGACCTTCGCTTTGGGGACGGCCGCTCCCACCGGATCAACGATCTTGCCCGTAATCGTCCCGGCAGCACCGGCCCAGGCAATCGAAACGGACCATAGGAATAACAATGTTGAAAGCAGAGTTCGAAACGTTGAGTGAAGTGTGTCGTACACAATGTCCTCCTTTTTCCCTCGAAAGAGTGGACTCAGGTAAATGTGGACGAGACCGGTCTCCTGACTCGCGACGACTTCTGCATTGCCTGCGCCTTCCCACCCTGGCGGGCAGTGGCGAACCTCAGGCTGCTACCGTCGCTTACAGTTGCGGGGCAGTGGCGGATTTTCACCGCGCTTCCCGTTCATCTCGTCCTTGATTTCCTGCCGTTCTGGAATTGCAAATCGGCCTTTTGGGCCTACCGCGTAGACTGTTGCTTAGATTCGATCCTGCACAACAAGTCGGAACATTCAAGCAATGAGTGTCAAACATTCACGCAGTGCACCATCGCACCGCGCGAAAAGTAATCGATGATGGTCATGCCGCCAAAATCGTGATGAACGCGCGAAAGATATCGATCCGGCATCCCGAGGGCATCAGCGAGGGCGAGCCGAATCACCCCGGCGTGCGTAACCACCACGGCGCATCCGCCGCGGTGAGCCGCGATAATCTCTCGCAACTCATGTCGCACGCGAGCTTTGAAGATGCGAAATTCCTCGCCTCCCGGCGCCGGCTTCCGGGGAAAGTTCTTCATCCATCGGCGCGCCGCCTCGGGAAAGCGTTCGGCGATTTCCGCCCACGACAGCCCCTCCCAGCGGCCAAGCTGAATTTCCCGCAATCCTGGCCGGCACGCCGCTTCGGTTTTCAGGGATCTCGAAATTGCCTTCGCCGTCGCCACGGCTCGCAGCAGGTCACTCGTGTACACCGCTTGGGCTGGATAGAGTGAAACTTTCTCCACCAAGCGAGGAATTTGCCGCCGCCCGAAGCGTGAGAGCGGCACATCGCTTTGTCCGAGAAATAAACCTGCCCCTTCCGGTCGCGCATGTCGAACCCAGATCAGGCGGCACACATCAGCCGGGCCGCTAAGTTGGCCACACAAAATAATGCGCATAATCCATGCTCAGGGGCGTGGGTAGCCACGGTCAAGGCTTTTCTGACCGTGGGTTCGCGAGTCGTGGACAAGCCCACGGTCAACCCGCGCTGCGAGTTGACCGTGGCTACCCCGGCGTGCCGCACAATGAAGCGCGTTATTTTGTGTGGCCAACTTAGTCCGCATTTTCCTTCCCCCAACGCTCGTAAAAGATCGCGTCATCAAGGGAAGCGCGTGGGAGCCATCCCACTTTTTCTAACTGTGGCTGAGGCAGGAATTCATCAACATAACCCATGCAGAGATATGCCACCGGGATGACGTGCTCCGGAACGTCAAGCAGCCGGCGAAGCGCGGTGTAGTCGAGAATACTGACCCACCCAACGCCAATGCCCTCCACCCGCGCCGCCAACCAGAGATTCTGGATGGCGCAGCAGGTGCTGTAAACGTCCGTTTGCGGAACGGTATGGCGGCCGAGAACGTGAGGGCCATTGCGGGTTGGATCGCAGGTGACACAGATATTTACGGGCGACTCGAGAATACCTTCCAGCTTCAGCCGCGAATAGAGATCGTGCCTCTCACCCTCGAAAACCTGGGCCGCCTCCTGGTTGGCCTGGTCGAAAAGCCCTTTAACCTGAGCTTTGATCTCGCTGCTTCGAATGATGATAAAAGTCCACGGCTGCATGAAGCCTACGGACCCGGCATGATGAGCGGCGTCGAGCACCCTCCGCAGGACCGGTTCCGGAATTGGAGTGTGGAGAAAATGTTCCCGCACATCCCGCCGAAGATAGATTGCCTTGTAGAGGGCTTCTTTCTCCTCATCGGTGAATTCGCGAGGAACAGCCAGATTTGTGTTCATCGCAGCAGAACTCCCATAAAGTAGACCGTTACCTCGACGATCTGGTTTGTTGCGCCCATGCAGTCCCCCGTTACCCCACCGATTCGGCGCCAAAAGTAAACACCGGCCAGAATCGTGACGGCCACGGCAGCGCAGAAAATCC
>JASHTO010000636.1 GCA_030040515.1 Terriglobia bacterium | reverse complement strand
CCGGTGGGTTGAAGAAATCAACCTGGCCGACACCGAGGCCGAGGGCTGCCACGGCCTGACGCGGCTTTCGGCCTTCCGGCAGTTCCAGCCGGCCGCTGAAGAAATTGCCCGGCGCAAGCCGAATCAGGCCGCGCTTGACCTGGCATTCGCGGAGCGCAACGAACGCGCCATCCGCGAGGGCGGCATTATCGAATTGAAAGACGGCGCGCGCTATTCCTGCCCACAGCTTATCGAGTGGCGCGTGCCTTTGGGTGAAGGCGCCAAAGTCCCCGTGATGCGCTACCGCCGCGATCCGCTGCATTTGATTGTTTCGCCTCCCGGCGCGGAGCCCATCATCGCAGAGCGCCGCGCCCTCGTCGGAACCAAGGACGAAGAGCTATTGGCGGTTCAGATCGAAAAGCAGAAGCACCTGCGAAAGATTCTTGGCGGGTCAGCCGCCGAGCTTGACCGTCAGGTGCAGGAAATCGTGCGCAACCTGCCGAAAGACCGCTGCGCCTTCAGCCCTGGGCCGATGGCCGCAGAGCGTATGCCCACTTCGGCGGAGGCGGCGCGCCAGATTTTGGAAATGAAGGATTAGGTGGATACGTCAAGCCAAATTCGGCAGGAAGCGCGGCAGAAACTCTGCGTCTACATGTCGCGCACCGGAGCAACGCTCCATTCCATCTCGTTTTCCTTGGGAGAGAACTATCAAACCTTGCGGCAGTTTTCCAGCGGCGCACGGTTCGGCAATCGCGACGGCCTGGGCGAGCGGATGGCAAGAAGGGTACTCAAATGGTTGGATGACAACCCGGCTGCCCTGCCGGAGCTGCCCGGAAAGCTCTATGAAAGCCACGCCACGCGCACCATGGATAAAATGCTGGATCCATATTCGGCGCGGGCGCTGGGGAACGCTCTACGGTCCCGCAGGCGCGCAGAAAACCTTTTTGTTGGAGTATCGCGCTGCTGAGGCCGCACGCGATCCCGAGCCCTGGCTGGTCTATATCCGCACGTCGCCTTCTGGAATGTCGCCATCTGTGTTGCTGGGCCGCATCTCGCAGGCGCTTGGCGTGCCCTATTCTTACTCTGTGGACGACATCCGCCAAAATCTACTTCACGCGCTGCGACAACGCAAGTCGCCCGTGGCCGTCGCGCTGAATGAAGCTCAGCACCTTTTTTCGCGCGTTGATACCCTCGAAACTCTCCGCGAAATCGGCGACCTGGCGCGCGTTCGCATGGGCATCCTGGTAGCCGGTAATGAAGCGGTCTTGCGCCTATTCGATCCCCGGCGCAACGTGCATTTCGAGCAGTGGCGGAGCCGCATTCAACAATTGGAAGAGTGTGTGCTTGGCCCCTCGCGCGCGGAAGGTCGCCAGATGGTCCTTGGTGAATTGCCCGGCCTGAGCCCCGGAAAGGTTGAAGCAGTTCTTGATAGCTGTGAAGTGAAAGACCCGGAAAGCCGCAAGACCTACGTCAACGCGCGCCGCCTGTTCAATACGCTCCGCGACGTGCGGGACATGAAAGGAGTGAACTGATGGCAAGCACGCAATACAAAACCCTGCTCAGTGGGACGCTGCGCGATCTGCTCGGACAGATCAGCCGGGAGTGTCAGGACCAGGGCGGCGACGTTGTAACGCTGGTCTACTACACCGACCGCGAATCGCTGGTCGTTCCCAACCCCTATCTGACGGAGGCTCAGAAGGCAATCCTCACAGAAACGCTTCTGCCCGCCACGCTCGTGGCGGCGCAAAAGATGTTGGAGTTGAGCAAGGAGAAACTAGTTTAAATAAGTCGAGGCCGCTCGCTGTTCATGCAGTGACGGCCTCTAATCTCACACCGGAGGTAGGTCCAGTGAAGGCTCAGAAAAACATACCGCCAAATGGAAAGGAAGCGCAAGCCCCCGCAGTTCAGCCGCCTGAACAGGAGCGGCTTATCGGGCTGTACAACACAGCCCTAATAGCTTTGGACGTACTTGATGAACTCGCGGATGACGGCAACGCTAAGGCTCTGGAAAGCTTGGAGCGGTTAGCGGTTTCCGCAGAAGATGTCGCTGTGCGCCTTCATGACAAGCGGTTTTTGAAGGAGGTGATGTCCGATGAATACTGAGGACAATTCTAAGCCACCTGCGAAGGACGAAAATAAAAATCCCAAATGCGACTGGGACTTTGATACAGACTACAGCATCTACCGAAGCCACAATATCAGCGTCATGGGAATCAAAATCCTGTTCGAGCGGGCGCAGAAGGAGAAGGACGAGAGGGCTGCCCTCCGGCTTAAGGAGCTGTCGGAGATCATTCTCATGGATGCATGCTCATCGCTCTCTGAAATTGATCTCAAGACGGCCAGGACAGCCAATGTCCCAAAGGTGTACGGCCCGGAGGTCTGCTATTAGTGGTATCCATTCAGTCTTTCATTTAGGGCGGCTGAAAAGCCGCCCTTTTTGTTTCCCAGTCTTTCTCACACTCTCCGGTTCGCGCACTCCGTTATCATGGTTTCTTTAGGTTACGCAATTCTCGCCTTTTCCGCTTTTGTCATTTTCATGCCTTTGTAGTTTTGTATTCTCGCTGTTTCCGCGCTTTTGCATCTTATCAATCTCGCGCGTCCGATCTACAGCCTCGCGCACCTTCCGTCGCAACTTTCAATTTTTTGGTCACAAACTTTTGGTCATAATCCATGTTTTCACCAACAATAGCCTCGCCGATAAGTCCTTTGTTTTGAGTGGACGATTTTAAGCCAGTTTGTGACCGAGCATCACTTTGTGACATTATCTCTGACCCGCGTCACAATCCATTTGTTGAAAACAAACCACTTCTACCTATCTCCAGCCATCTCCACCTATCGCCATGTGACAGTAACTCTGGCCCGGCGCACAGGGAAATTCGGGATTGTGCGATTGGCGAATAGTTTGGAAAAAATCGGAGAATAGTTTGGAAAAGAGGTAGGGACACAAATGCGGCCGCCTAGCGGCGGGACAAAGGCTGGATTTTAGTGCCCTACAGGCGAGCCTCGTTGCGAGCTGGAGGCAATAACGGTGTGCCCTGCTTGGGTCGCGTTCGTAACCATATCCGCAAACCAGTGCAAGG
>JASHTO010000635.1 GCA_030040515.1 Terriglobia bacterium | reverse complement strand
GCTCACGTCGGTATTGAGCAAGACCGAGGGGGGAGCGCATTGTGGTGGATGCCGGATTGAAAAGCCTGAGCTGCGAACGCGGCATCCCGATGGTGAAGGATGTGCATGGACTTTCCATTCGCAGGCTGAGACAGCACGCGGATGCGACTGTCAACCTCCACGATTGAATCTGCGGGATCCGTGACGGGTAGGTGGAGGAGATCCCTCGGGTAGAGGGTTGAACCCGTCGGGGAATTGTGGATCTTCATTTTGGAGAAGATATATGGATGGATGCATTTCCCGAAGAGGGAAGGTCCCTCTGTTCCTGCTCGCCCTTTCAGTTCCTATGGCCTTGATCTTCTCCGGCATTCGACTGAAGGCGCAATCTGCGGCAGGGTCCCCAACCTCGCCGATCACGGGTGAACTAAGGGCCTCAAGCAATCCGCACTATTTCCAGGATGCTCACGGCGTCGCTATCATCCTGAATGGATCGCAGACATGGAATACACTTCAGGACTGGGGTACCGAGGGATCGGTGCAGACCTTGGATTTCGGCGCTTTCGTCAAGTTTCTCACTGCGCATGGACATAATTTCACGTTGTTGTGGACCGTCGAGATGCCCAAGATGTGCGGCCACCCCCCACCGGCAACGACACCTTCGGGCTTTACCGTCTCCCCCCTTCCATGGGCAAGAACAGGTCCAGGGAGGGCAACTGATGGCGGATTGAAATTCGATCTTACAAACTTCGACCAAAGTTTTTTCGACCGCTTACGCACGCGCGTGCAAGCTCTTAATAACACCGGTATCTACGCGGGGGTCTATTTATTTACGGGCGAGTTTCTCAACATCTTCCGTTGCCCAGGCGACGGTTATCCCCTGACGGGAGCGAACAATATCAATGACGTTGACGACGGCTACGTCAGCGGCAAGCAGGGGATCAACGCGCTCACCATGACCGCGCCCAATGCCATTACCAGGGTCCAGGACGCGTACGTAGAAAAGGTGATCGACACCCTAAATGATTTGCCTAACGTGCTCTGGGTCGTTTCCGAGGAAGCCCCCAGCAATTCTGTCTGGTGGAATAACCACCAGATTTCGCACATTCGTGCGTATGAATCCGGAAAGCCGCATCATCACCCCATCGGATATGCGGCGCCGATATCAACCTGGGATTCCATTATTTACAACTCGGATGCGGACTGGGTCGCACCGTCCACTATTGTTTCGCCCGCTTCGTCCTGTGGGGCGGGAAAACCCGCTTGCAAAGTCAACGTCAATGACAGCGATCATTCCTACTTTGGGATCTGGAAGGACACGCCCCAGCAGAATCGCAACTACGCCTGGGAAAATTTCACCACTGGCAACCAAGTGCTGTTCATGGACCCGTATGTGGTTTATTTGTCGCGCGAGAACCGGAACTTGTGCGTCTCCCCCACCCACTCAATTTGCCGGGCGCCTGACCCGCGGTGGGACAACCTCCGGGACAACCTCGGGTACATCTTGAAATATTCCCACAAATTGAACCTTTCCAGAGTCGCTCCCCGCGACACACTGAGTTCGACAGGCTTCTGCCTTGCTCAGACCCCCTCTGCGGGCGCCGAGTACCTGATTTACGCTCCCGCCGCCGGCCCGTTTACGGTGGATCTCTCGGCGATGCCAGCGACAAGGACATTAGCGGTCGAGTGGTTCAACCCGGCGACGGGGTCGGTGATTCCAGGAGAGCCCGTTCCCTCCGGATCATCCGCCCGAATCTTCACTCCGCCGTTCAGCGGAGACGCCGTGCTCTACTTGGTGGATATGGCTGGTCATGCAGCAGCGGGCGGGGGGTGACCGTGTTATTGGGACTGAGATTCTGCTAAGGGGGCCTGTGAAGCCTATCCCTGACGCTAAAGCTGCAATTCGTGTGCATTTCAGGCCGACCGCCCGATTGCAGATGGCAGTGATGTCGCCATCTTCACGAGCCGGGAGCTCGTCGCCGCCCAGGCGGCCGAGAAGAGCAGGGCGCTTCGGCAGCTTATTTCTGCGGCTTAGGTTGTTTCGACCGCCCGGTTTGAAGCGTTAAGCCGCCTCTCTGCTCTTTGTGTTATCTGCCGGCAGAATAACCCCAATATTGTCAACTTCGTTGCAACCCAAGGGCAGGGAATTCTGATTGCGGGCGAAGCCCGCCTTGAAAGGAGGTAGCAGCAGCTACCGCCGTCCGGCGCTTAGCGCTAAGGCTGAGGGGAAGATACGCTCAGTCGATCAGTGAATGGAATCGGTGCTAGACCGCCATCAGGCCGCCGTCGGCTGGATAGAAGCCTCCCGCACAATAGGCGGCGTCATCCGAGGCAAGGAATACCGCCAGGCGCGAGATATCATCCGCCGTCCCCAGACGTCCAGAGGGGGCCATAGCGATCAATTTCTGGCGCATTTTCTCGTCCGACAATTCCAGGGCGTTCATGGGGGTATCGATGGTTCCGGGAACGATGGCATTCACACGGATGTTGTGGCGGGAATAGTCAGCGGCCATGGCGCGCGTGAGGGCGGCAATCGCTCCCTTGCTGCTGCTATAAGCGGTCAGGTTTTCGTACCCACGCAGGCCTGTTGGAGAGGCCAAATTGATGATACAGCCGCGCTCCTGCTGGAGCATGACAGGGAGGACGTATTTGGCGCACAGAAAATGGCCATGGAGATTGACGGCCAGGGTGCGTTCCCACACCTCGGAACTTACCTCGTGCAGGCGCGTGTCCCTGCCGTACATCAAAACCGCAGCGTTATTGACAAGGATGTCGATGCGGCCATATTGCCCGAGCGTGGCTTCCACCATGGCCCGCACGTCTTTCTCCTCTGCCACGTCGGTGCGCACGAACAGTGCTTCACCGTGCGCCGCATGGATTGCGTCGGCCGTAGCCCGCCCGGTCAGGGTGTCGATCTCCGCCACCACAACCCGCGCCCCTTCCGCCGCATAGCGCAGGGCCACGGCTTTGCCAATCCCCACCCCCGCCCCAGTGATAATCGCAACTTGGTCTGTTAAACGCATACCGTCTCCTCAAAGGGAATTTGGGCACCCCTGGATGTAGCTGACGGGATGCCCCGAAATCCGGGGCAAAATGACTGCGACCATTCACCCTGCGACGCTCCTTTGGGTTTCCCTACTCATGAACCCACCTCACCGCCAGCCTGGCTGGGGCAATCGATTCTTCCACACAAAATGTCCGCTTCTTCGCTCTCACACGCGCACGATACTAACCATGACGTATTGTCTGAAATTCCCCTCATCATCCTGCATCGCCGCACGCGGCCCTATGGGCGAACAAATCGATGCGCGGCACCTCGGGTCACTCGATCCCCACGGGCCGTCGCTCAATCGTGAAAACTTCCTCGACGATACCTTCTCGGACTCCGAACATGCGGTCATGCAGGTTGATGGTCCCATCGTGATAGTGCACCCGCAGTTCAAGAGTGTCTCCCACGCCGACAGGCGTATCGCCCTCCAGCATTTCGATGGGGGCATGTTCGGCGTGCAATGCTTTCACCCGCAGCCCCGGCTGGTCCTTAACGGAGGGCAAACCCCGCTCGCCACTCACGGCCTTTACACCCGCATCAACGACCAGCCGTTTTCCCTCCGTCTTGCTGAGGACGGTGGCGAGAACGCTGAGGGTGGGTTCGAATTGGGGAGCAGCGGGCGCATACCAAGTGTCCATCAAAAGGTAAGAGCCCGCCTGGATCTCTGTGACGCCCGGGTACGAGCCGGCAATCGCAAAATCTCCCGTTCCGCCGCACGAGACAATCTCAACAGGAATGCCCGCGTCCTCGAGCTGTTCCCGGGCGTCTGCCAGCGCCTTCATGGCCTCTGAAACCGAGTGCTCCTTGGCCGGACCAGGGGGGAGCGGCTGCAAGTGACCTTCGTATCCCATCAGGCCACGAAGCCTCAGACCATTGTTTACAATACGGCGCGCCAGTTCTAAGACAGGTTTCCCCGGCAAAACTCCGCAGCGGTTGAGCCTCAAGTCGATATCGACAACTACGTTCAACAATCCACGGGCTTCACCGGCTATCAAGGCCATGTCATCAACCGTGCGTGGATTGTCAACTGCAACGATGATGGGCGCCGCATGAGAAAGCTCCACAAACCTTCGGATCATGGCTTCGCCAGCGATTTCATTCGCGATAAGGACGTTCTTGATGCCGTGGCGGACCAACGCTTCGGCCTGCCAGAGACGGGCGCAGGTAAGGCCAACGGCACCCGCCGCCATTTGCCGATCCGCCAGCGCCAGCACCCGGTGATTCTTGAAGTGCGGGCGCAATTTCGCCCGGCGGTGGCGAAAGAACGCCTCCATAGTCGCAAGGTTCCGTTCCATCGCTGCCAAGTCCACCAACAATGCCGGTGTTTCGAGTTTGCGGAAGTCTGCTCCAACTATGGAAGCTCCCTGTGGGCATGAATTTGCCGCCGCAATCGCCCCGTCACTCATGGGAGAACCTCCTTGTAAAGAGTAACCACAACGGTTTCCACCAGGTTCGGCGAAACGTCGTCGAAGAATCCCTTGATGTAAAGCGTGTTGCAGTGGGAATCAAAGTCCTCTTGGCTGGCGAATTTTTCGATGAAGGTGATAACGCGCGGATCGTCGATTGCCTGATTCAGCTCGTAGCGAATATTGCCCTCTTCGCGCCGCGTGGCGGGAATGAGACCGTGCAGAGCCAGGAGCAACTCTTCATCTTTACCTTCTTTGGCCCTGAATTGCGCAACACAGACGACTTCCCTTTCGGCTTTTTTTAGCATTGCCCTTGCCCCCTTTTCTGACTTGCAAAGATGGGCCGCCCAGTCATGCGTTCTTACGGTACAAGCGACTCAATCCCTTGATGAAATCCCCTGAAGAGCAACGACACGGAGGTTGCTCCGGGATCTTGCGTTCCCAGAGTTTTCTCTCCCAAATACCTGGCCCGGCCGATTCTCGCGACCAGGTTCTTGGTGCTCGCAGCCCCCTCCTCCGAGGCGACGGCAGCAGCCCGCAAGGCGTCTTGGATCGGCCGCCGCTCGTCCGCCGAGTGGCGCAGGGCCTTCACCGCAGGTACCAGGGCATCCAACACGGATTTGTCACCAACTTGCGCGCGGCTTTGTCGCGTGAGGGCGGTCAATCCTCCCTCGAAGCATTCGGCGAGGGACGCGGCATCCAGATCGTTCCGCGATCCCACGGTCTCCGAAGTACCCAAAAAGAAACTGCCCAGCAACGGACCTGTAGCTCCCCCATCCAGGCCCATCAGAGCCCAAGCAACATCATTGAGAAAGGTCTGCAAGCTTTCGCCGGAGCTCTGAACAACACACTTTTCAAGCAGGTTTGCCGCGCGCAGCATCGTTGTGCCGTGGTCCCCGTCTCCGCAGATCGAGTCTAACTCGGATAGCCGCTGGTGAGCCGCCTTGACCTCCGCGATGGCGCCGCTCAGCATGGCCTTCCACTCTCGCAAACCGACCGTGACTATCATGCGTGAAGCTCGATCAACTTCTGCAATGAGTCAGCACACGACGAAGTAAGGCGTGTCACAAGGTGCATCCCATAAGCGGAGAAGCTCGGCATCCATTCGGGCAATGAACATCTGGAACCCGGCCTGCTCCTGGGTAGTAATGAACTCTCCCACTAAGCTCCGGACAAGTCGAATCTTCCGGGCTTTGAGGATCTGGCTGACCCGCCGAAAGACGATAAAGAGCTCCATTAACGTGGTGGCCCCTGCCCCGTTCAAAATCACCAGGAGGTCTTCCCCCTCCTTCACCTCGAGGTCCTCTACCAGCGCCGAGAGCATAAGTTCCGCCGTTTCGTCTGCGGTCTTCAGTTTCATGCGGCCCGTTCCCGCCTCCCCGTGCTGTCCCATGCCGATTTCCATCTCGTCGTCGCCCAGGGTGAAGATAGCCTGGCCGGTGGAGGGATGAGTCGCCGTCTTGACGGCCACCGCCAGCGTGCGCATGTTGCGCTCTAAGCGATCGGCAAGGTCGAAGACTTCATTAAGAGATCTACCCTCCTCCGCGGCCGCGCCGGCGATCTTATAGATAGGCAGGAATCCCACCAGACCGCGACGCTCCTCCGGTTTCTCGCGAGGACCGGATGAAATGTCTTCGCGCGTCAGGATTTCTTTGGCGTTCAGGCCCTGCCGACGGGCAATTTCCATGGTGAGGTTGGCTGCGAGCACGTCGCCGGCGTGGTTGAGCACGATGAAGAGAATTCCTGCGCCGCGGTCGGCAAGTTTGAGCGCCTCGAGGCAGCGCGGCGCTCCCGGCGCGGCAAATATCTCGCCAGGCACGCTCACATCCAGCATCCCCTCGCCAACGAACCCGCTCAGCCCCGGCTCATGACCACTTCCGCCCAGCGTGACAATTCCTACCTTACCCATGGCTTTTGGAACAGTGCGCACTACCAGGTAATCGCGGGCGAGCGCGACCTTCTGGGGGTAAGCCAAGACATAGCCTTCCAAGAGCTCATGGACGAGGTTCTCAGGTTGATTAATGAACTTTTTCATGGCCAGGGTACCCTCGCGCTGTAATCAAATACCGGAATTTCTTGCAATCTTAGCAAACATTTTGCGCATCAGGAGCATGCCTAGTGTTTGTCCCTTTGATGGTGCCCGCGAGCGGCGCCTTTACATCCCAATCAGGATTCTCGAAAATCGATCATGACCGGTTGCAAACAAAAGCCGCGCGTGCGGACAGCCGCATAAGCCAGCCCGCCCGCAAACCACACACATCCGGTAATCTTCGCCAGCGTCCCCAGCCCCAGCCAGATCACCAGGCAGAAAATGAATGCCAACGCCGGCAGAAAGAGATCCATGAAAAAGCTTCTCGTTCCTCCGGTTTGCCGCCGAACATAAAATTGATTTATGACTGCGGCATTCACTCCCATGAAGCCGAGGAAGGCCCCGAAGTTGAGCAGTTCCCCAATCAGGTCGTAGCGTTTCCCGAGTGAGCCCGCAAAGGTTAACGCCCCGATCAACAATAGGTTGAAGGAGGGAGTATTCGTCTTCGCATCGAGGTGCGCGAAGAAACGTTTGGGCAGGACGTTGTCTCTTCCCATGCCGAACAGTAGCCGTGCCGCCCCGACCTGTCCCGCCATGCCTGCTCCCACGTTGGCAATGGCCAACAGCACAACCATGGCTTCGAAAAGCCATGCTCCGCCCACCCGGCGCGTAACGTCCATAAAGGCGGTGGCCACATCCGGGAAGGTGCGAAAATCCGGCCAGACACGCTGGCCAAGGTAGGTCAGCAATCCTCCAAATATTCCGGTGAACAAACAGACCATCACCGTGGCCAGCAGCACGTTGCGCTTGGGATTATGGACGTCTTCAGCGAGCGTGGTTACGGCATCGAATCCGATGTAGGTGAGGGCAGCGAAGGACGTGGCGTGCAGGATCGCCCCCAAATGGAACTCGCGCGGATCATAAAAAGGAAGAGTGGAGAAAAGCCCGCCCCAGCCCTGATGGTACAGTAGATAGCGGATGGCCAGCCCGATAAAAGCCAGCAGTACGATTCCCATAAATATCATCAGGATTTCGTTCGCCCTGGCGGTTGCGCGGATTCCCCGCATGTTCAGGTAAGTAATCCCGCTGGCAAAACCCGCCGCGATGATTACGTAAGGAATTTGCGGAACCAGTCGCTGAACAATGAGGGAGCCGTACACAACGCAGAAGAGCGGGATGATCAGGTAGTCGAGCAACATCGCCCACCCGGCCAGAAAGCCCAGATGCGGATTGAGTCCCCTGCCCACATACGTGTACGCCGAGCCGGCCGCAGGGTACAGAGCCGCCATACGCCCGTAACTAATTGCGGTCAGAACCATGGCCAGCATGGCAAAGAGGATCGTGTCGACCGTGTGCCCGCGGGCCCTCACAGAAACCAAGCCGAACACCGTTACCGGCGCGCTCGGCGTAACTGCGACGATGCCATAGAGTATCAAATCCCAAAGCGAGAGCACCCGCCGGAGTCGCGGAACTCCACTGACGTCCAAATTGGCAGGCGCAATACCCAAATTCACCACCTTCCGGAAACCATACCGTGGGGGACTACAGTACAAGGCGACGTGAGTTGTCGTGGCGGTCTCCGACTGTTAACGAGCGGAAATCGACGCTACAACCCGGCGGTCATAAGTCACTCCTCTAGCAGAACGCGCGAACAATCTCGTCGCTCGGCATAAGACTTTCGCCGTCGGTTCGCCTGCGGCGTTCACCTTACGCAGCCTCCACCCGGGTCGCGTATGGTCTCAAGAATTCGTAGGACTCATCCA
>JASHTO010000634.1 GCA_030040515.1 Terriglobia bacterium | reverse complement strand
CCTCCGTCCGCCACGGTCCTTACCAGGATGGTTTTGTGCGGGCGGAAGTAATAGCCTGCATCGGTTTTGGGCAGTTCGTGGTGAATGTCGCCCTGAATCGGCACCAGGTCAAAGACTGCTGTGGTGAAGTTCTTGATTTCCTTGCCGTGCTGGTGCGCCACGTTGCGGACCATGGAGAGCGCCTTCAGATAAACCTCCGGCCCCATGATTGCCGACCCGAAGTTCAGCATGATGCCGCCCTCCAGATTTTCCATGGTCTTGGTGAAAATCAGAAAATCATGGTAGCTCGCCGCGCCCAGCGCCGCGCCGTCGCAGTTCGGATGTTCGTGGATGATGTCGTAACCGACGCCCACGTGGACAGTGACGGGAATCGAGCGCTTGTAGGCTGCCGCGAAAATGCTGACGTCCTTGTAGGGAAATGAACTCTCGGCAATCCGCCGGCCCACGTTCTCACCCAGGCCCAGGCCCAGTTTCGCGGCTTCATGAATGATGTCGTTCAGGTCGCCCGTCTCGCGCCACAGCCCGAATTCGCCGCTGCGAATGTACCGCGCCACGCTCTCCGTGGATGCCCCGATGCGCGCCAGCTCGTAATCGTGAATGGCGTCCGCGCCGTTCATGGCCACGTGTGTTAGGTAGCCGCGCTCGATCAGGTCAATCACGTAACGGCTGGCGCCCACCTTGATGACATGCGCGCCCATCATCAGAATTCGCGCCCCACCCCGCTCGCGGGCGGCGATCACTCGCTTTGCCACTTCCTTCAACTGTGGGTGCGTAAATTCCGGCGCCGGCTCATCCAGCTTCAGAACGTAATCGAGTCCCATGTCGTGCTTCCGCTCGCCCAGGGGCTTGATGAGCAATTGCGAGCGATCGAAAGATTCGTATTTGGATTTCATGATGCCTCTGATTCTAGCTGCCGGCTACGACCTCGGAAACAGTTTGTCCAGCAGCTCCTCGCGGCCAAGGAAATTCGGCACGATAAAGTCCGCGCCCACTCCCACCAGGCGCTGGCGCTTCCACGGGTCCACCACCTGGCACTCAGGCTCAGCCGTGGCCAGCCCGACAGCAATTCCCCCTACGTCCTTCACGTTCTTGATCTCCACGAATCCGTCGCCGAAACCCAGCAGCTCGTCTCCCTTGCATTCCAGTCCGGAAATCATGCGCTGAATCAGGATCTCCTTCGAAAAGCTCTTGTAATCATCCTGCGCGCCGAAGACGCCGCCGTCAAAGAGCTGGCGAACGCCCAGCAACCCGGCTTCCTCCAAAGTGTAGACCTCGTCCGTGCCGCTGGCGCAATATAACTTCAATCCGCGGTCGCGTAGGGATTCGAGAAAAGGCCGCGCGCCGGGGACCAAATATTCTTCCGGCTGCACCTTGCCGCTGCGGAGGTCCTGGCGGCGATATTCAATGTTGGCCATCAGCTTGTCGTGATACATCCGCTTGTAGGCGAGCGGCTCAAGGGGCTTGCCGCCGCGCAGTTCCACTTGCCGCGCGAGCTCGATCATCTGGTAGATGGTTTGCTCGCCGGTCAGGCGCGCCACGAAATCTTCCACCAGGGCGCGAAGGGCCGCCTCACTCTCGCCGGTGTGAAGCCCGGCGAGAATTTCCACCATCATCGGCACCATCACTTCAACCCAACCGGAGCGAATCAGGGAGACGGTGCCGTCAAAATCAAATAGCGCTACGCGCGCGTTGCGGGCGGAGGCGTTGGGATTTATCGTCTCTACGTTTGACAAAATGACTCCTGGGGATTGACATGCGATTCTGATGAAACTATCATAATTTACATGGCAACCATGATCCAAATTCGAAATGTACCCTCGGACCTGCACCGGCAGCTTAAAGCGCGAGCGGCGACGGAGGGGATGACCCTCTCCAACTACCTGCTGCGCGAGATCCGCCACGTCGCCGAGCGCCCGACCCTTGAGGAAATGATGCGCCGGCTGGCTAAGCGAACCCCTGTTCGCCTCCGGGTGTCTCCAGCGGCGATCATCAGAGCGGAGAGGGACAGCCGTTGATCGTCGTAGATGCGTCTGCCATAATCGAAGTGCTCCTCCAAACCTCTGCCTCGTCACAAATAAGTCAGCGAATTACTGCGCACGGTGACACCCTGCACGCGCCGCACTTGCTTGATGTCGAAATCGCAAACACGCTGCGGCGATTCGTCCTTACCAATCAACTTACAGCAGATCGCGGCGCGGAAGCTCTGACAGATTTGGCGGACATTGCGATTTACCGTCACGCACATTTTCCACTACTTGCGAGCATCTGGAATCTCCGTCACAATTTTTCGGCTTATGATGCTGCCTATTTGGCTTTGGCCGAAACGCTGGATGCTCCTCTGGTGACTTGCGATGCCGCACTCGGGGCCGCTGGCGGAGGCATCACGGTCGAAGTTTTCTGAAATCTGCCTCCAAGCGAACCTGATCGAAGCAGAAGTTACTTCATCCCTCCCGCAAACGACGGTGGCGCGTCCTCCGACCGCGAGCCCCAGTCTTTATTGGGGGTGGCTCCGAGCGTAAATCTTAGTGCTGCGCCTCCGCTCAAATCATCATAACTGATCCAGGTGCGTTGGTAGGGCCTGCCGTTCGCGCTCAAACTCTGGACGTAGGGATTTGAGGGCGAGGCATTCTCCCCATCGATCACGATATTCCTGCCGTTGCCAAGATGAATCGTCGCCTTCGGAAACAGAGGGCTGTTGATTGCCAACCCGCCCACGGCGGGAATCGCCGGATAGACGCCCAGCGCGGCGAAAACGTACCACGCGGCCATCGCGCCCAGGTCGTCGTTGCCGGGCTCGCCGTCGGGCTGCGGAGTAAAGAGCTCGGTTTCTACGCGCCGCACGATCGCCTGCGTGTGCCATGGTGCGCCGGCAAAATCGTATCCCCAGGGAACAGAAAACACCGGCTCGTTCCCAACCCAGAAATACGGAGCAGCTTCGCCGGCATTCAATTCCGTGAAAAAGTCGTCAAGCCTGGCGATCACCTTGGCGTTGCCGCCCATCAGGTCGAACACCGCGCGCAGGTTGTAGGGAATCATCCAACTGTACTGCGCGGCGTTGCCCTCGACGAAGTAATTATACGCAGCAGGGTCGTTGGGGAGGAACCGCCCGTCCTTGGTGCGCGGACCCACGTAGCCGATGCTTGCGTCAAACGTGTTCCGCCAGAATTGCGCGCGATGCATGAACTCTTGGTAGGTGGCCGAATCCCCCAGCGCCCTGGCGAGCTGGGCGATGGAAAAATCCGCCGTGGTGTATTCGAGCGTCTGCGAAGGCCCGCTGTGCAGACGGCGCCCGCGCGTGTCCGGGCCCAGATATCCGTATTTCAGGTAAGTGTCCAGAGCATCCCATTCCAGGCAGCGATTGCAACGGAGGTCCGGCACGGTCGCATCCCGAAGCATTGCCGCGAGGGCAGTTTTGGCATCAAACCTCCGCGCTCCGAACGCGTAGGCGTCGGCAATAATCGGGCACGCCGGGCTGCCCACCATCTGGCACGCCTCGTCATTCGCCACGGGCCACACGGGCAGCGCCCCGCCCTGCGCCGCGTCCACTACCAGTGACTCCGCCATGTCGCTCGCAACTTTCGGTTCGAGCATGGCGAGCAATTGGACTT
>JASHTO010000633.1 GCA_030040515.1 Terriglobia bacterium | reverse complement strand
GCCTCTGTGGGCTCTTGGTAGCCCTATTGGATTGCGGCACAGTCGCGCTGTAGTGTACGTGTAAATTATCAGGGCAAGAATCCCAGTACCATTCGCCCCCCACCTTGAAGAATTTTCTCAACCGAGGAAATTTTGCCCCTATCCGCCCTGTCACTCAGTCCTGCCACCACGCGTAATTCATCCAAATCAAAGCACTTATAATTTTGCACGGATGGCCCTTCGTGTGCCTCTCGAAGGTATGCCTTCATCTGCAAGGCAAATCGCCAAGGGGAGGAGAGCATGGAGGAAGATCGCAAGCCCACAGGAGACTCGCCAGAACCCACCATCAATCAGCACACGCCGGATGGGGAGGAATTCCGCGAACCGAGTTATTCGGGCGTCAAAATTGCCCTCGTGGTGTTCGTGCTGGTGGCTATCATTGCCGGAGCGTACGGATGGCTGCAACATAATGCCGCGCAGCAGTTAGCGACGGAGCGCGTGGATTTGAAGAACTCGCTGGAGCAGGCGAAAAATCAGGAAAACGCCTTGCTCTCCAAAGTGAACGCCCTGAACGTGGCCCAAGCCCAGGCGGAGGCAGCTCGCGCGCAGGCGATGGCTGCGAAGAACGAACAGTTCCCACCCGTGGCTAATGAAGCGCCGGCGCCGGAGCACCATGCCGTCCATCGAGCAACGAAAGTGGTTGCTCACCGGCCACCCCCGGACGACCCGCGCTGGAAGCAAGTCCAGGACCAACTTGCCGACCAGCAGCGCCAATTGGCCGATAATCAGAAGCAAATTGCCGACACTGAGGCCAATCTGGACCAGGCGAAAGCTGACCTGGCAGGGAACATTCAATCCGCCCGCGCCGACTTAAGCGGCGACATAGCCCGCGACCACACGGAACTGGTGGCCCTCGAGAAGAAAGGCGAGCGGACCTTTTACGAATTCAACTTTGAGAAATCGAAAACCTACCATCACACCGGGCCCATCAGCATCGCCGTGCGCCGCGTGGACTCGAAGCACGAGAATTGCGATTTGCAGATGCTCGTGGATGACCGGGAAATCGATCGGAAGCACGTGAACCTTTATGAAGCGATCACCTTCTACCCGCAAGGCTACCCGCTCCCCCTGGAAGTGGTGATCAACCACATGGACAAGAACTCTGTACAAGGGTACGTGAGCGAGCCCAAGTTCAAGTCCACGGAGCAGGCGGCCGCCCCGGCGGCTCCGGCCACCGTCGCAGCAACGAATCCGTCCGCTGCCCCGGCCCCGGCGACCGACCCGAAGCTCGAACATCGCGCGGATGAGGTGCACTGAGTGGCGATGAACGTCCCGAGGCTGGGTCCTGGCCCCACGCCGTTCGCCATCAGAGGCGCCGCTGGATGGGAAGCAGTTTCCCCGGCGGCGCCCTGACGGGAATCGGCAGATTCCTCGGACCCCGAGGCAAGTAGGCTGGCCTCGGAATTAGAACTTCCACAAGCTTAAGAACGCCCCCGGCACGGGCGTTTCCCGCCACCACGACCCTGCAAGGCTCATCGGTGTTTCGACCCCTTGCAGGGTCCCCTTCCTTCTTAGAACCCCTGAAGTCGATTGCCCGGTCAGCAGGAATTCCTGATAACAGACTTGCAGGGTCCCCTTCCTTCTTAGAACCCCTGAAGTAAGTGTCCCCCGGCACAGCCGGTGGCTTTAAAATGCATCGGCCCTCAGAGGGACTGGGAAGAGACCCCGATCACCCCCTCTCCCCGGGGGAGAGGGAAGAGGGGGAGGGGAGTTGGGGTCTTTCAATCTCTTGACGAGCAGGGGTAGAGATCAGAAATTGCGCCTGCAATCGTTGGCGGGTGAATGGCGTGGGGAACGGTTTGGGCTTGTGCCAATTGGCCGGCGAGCGATTCAGATTGGGGGGATGGGGACGATTTGGGCTTCGTTGACGATGCGAAAAAGGCCGGAACAGTCCTTGGAGGTGCAGACAATGGGCGATGATCCGGAAAACTGAGTGGCGGTAATAAGACCCGGAGAACCACACCACGGGCAAGCGAGCACCGCGAAGAAACTGGGAGCGGAAGCCTCAGGCTCCGTAGCGAGTTCATCAAGAAAGACGATGTCCCCCGGCGCCATCTCAGAAATGGGCGAGCGGTTCGACAAACGCAGTTCGCTGGAGTGTTTCTGGACCCGGTTTGGACCGGGAATTCCACGCGCGTTTTCGGCAGCCGTCAGGGTAGCCGGCCTCCGGGGTTTCTGGATCTGCTTGGTTACTGGCATTTTGCCCCTTTCTGCCTGTTCGGCACGTCTTACCTTTGGCCTATCGGCCCACACCATCAAACGGGTTTGAGCTCTTATGGGCTTTCGGGTGCGGTCCCACCCGCCGAATCCCAAACCGCATCGGCCCCGCACCAATCTGAGTTCCAAAGCGGAAATCCCGTACCGATTTGGGAAAAGGCTAAAACCTATTGAGAGATGAATCGCTCAATATCCCTTCCTGCGGCCCCTGATGCCAAACCCGGCACCAGATTCGAACTATTGAGGATTGCAGAATATAGTGACATCAACCCCTTGTAGCGCCGGTCTCCGACCGGCGATTTTTCGGCGCGCACAGAGCGCCGCTACAGCGAACGATTGTCACTATATTTTGCAATCCTCGATAGGCACCTCCCCGTAGCGTTCTGCGATTAAGGGACAAAGGCCAAAGCCTATTGCACCGTAAGTCGAACGCTCAAAGAATAATGAAGACCCGCGGGTTTGGCTGCTCTTGAGCTGCTGGCCCTAGCTCTGCTCGCCCTCCTTTCCTCACTTCTTCTTATCGGCTGCATTGACTTCGAGCTTGAGTGTGCTTTCATCGTTGTTGAACACTGGCGGTGCCCCCTCCTGAAATTTCCTGCCCGCGAGGCTCTCCCATTTTGGAACCCAATGACAGATTACAAGCGGCTCGATTGGGCGGCATTTAAACAAATTTTGGAAAATTCTTAGCTGTTCCTAAAGCCCCACCCCACGAATGCTCAATTGCTCCAAGTTCATGACACACCGTAGGAGGGCGGGTGCGAACACGCCTTGCATGTAATTGAAAAAACGCGACTAACTTTGGACCTCTCACATCCATCTGTGAATGTTCCCACTGTTGAAGGGGTTGAATCCAATGTGCCCCATTCCCATTTTCTCTATCCTTAATGGACCCTCTTGCTGGTCAATCTTGCTCGCCGCCCTCTTCCTTGTCGGTTTGGCACAATCTTTGCAAATTCTAAGGTCAGCGCAGGGACCGCAAGAGCTAAAGGCGACCGGCGCGTGGGATTACAGACGCCACGCGACTGGAGAAGTGTTGCCCGAAGCGGTTGAACAAGGTCAAACGGCGCTGTCCGTCCTTCGCAGGCCACGTTGAGTAGCGGGCGGACATTCGAGACGAAGCGAGGACATCATGGCACTTCAACCGATTCCCAGTTACCAGCAATTCAACCACTCCGCAACGATTCCCCCGATTCATCGCCCGGCGGTTCGGCGTCGCCTGGGTGCGCTATCCAGCGCGCGTCCCCTGGCGGGGAGCTATTCGAGGCAGACGCGCGAGAGGCAGAAATTACTGGTGGAAATGCTTCCACTCGTAAAGCGCATGGCCTACAAGATTCGGGAACACCTGCCCGCGCA
>JASHTO010000632.1 GCA_030040515.1 Terriglobia bacterium | reverse complement strand
CGAGGCCAAGAAGGCCTACGAGAAAGCCAACGTGCCGCGCGCCACGCTTGCCGAGCGCGTTCGTCACGTGGTGCAGGCCACGTTTGACGGCCACCGCATCGTCATCTTCTCCGGCGGGCCCAAGAAAGACAGCGACGACGCGGTGTTTGATGAAGCGCGTGCCATCCGCGACGGCGGCGGCTTCGGCTCGATCATCGGCCGCAACTCATTCCAGAGGCCCCGCGAGCACGCGCTGAAGTTTCTCGAGACCATCATGAAGATTTACGCCGGAGAGCTGGCGTAACGGATCGAAACTCGAAATTCGAGACAAATCCTGATATTGCGATGGCCGGTTTTCGCAGCGCGGGCATCCCGCCCGCGCTAACTGCGACACCGCCACTGTAAATTGCAAACCTCACGGCCGAAGTTCGAGGCGAGTTTCGGGTTTCGAGTTTCAAATTTCGCCTTTCTGCACGCGCAAGGCACATGCCCACTCTCCTTATCGTCGAAGACGAAGCCAAAATGCGGCGGCTGCTGGAGCTGAACCTCACCGAAGAGGGTTACACCGTCCTGACCGCCGCCGACGCCGAGGCCGGGCTCAACATTCTGCGCCAGGAAAAGCTTGACGTCGTCGTCACGGACCTGAAGCTGCCCGGCATGAACGGCCTGGAATTCCTTCAGGCCATCAAACGCACACACGCCACTCTGCCCGTAGTCGTCATGACCGCGTTCGGCACCGTGGAGACCGCGGTTGAGGCCATGAAGGCCGGCGCCAGCGATTACGTCCTGAAGCCCTTCGGCATGGAGGAGATCAAGCTCATCCTCCGCAAGGAGCTGGACGTTCATCGCCTGCGGGAGGAGAACCGCTCGCTGCGCGAGGCGCTGGGGCAGCGCTACCAGTTTCGCAACATCGTCGCCCAAAGCCCGAAGATGCAGGAAGTGTTGGCCACGGTCGAGCGCGTCGCGCCCACCAATTCCACCGTACTGCTGGGCGGCGAAAGCGGCGTGGGCAAGGACCTGATCGCACGCGCCATTCATGAGCACTCACGGCGCGCTTCGGAATCATTCGTCAAGGTGAATTGCACGGCTATTCCCGAGAATCTGCTGGAAAGCGAGTTGTTCGGCTACGAAAAGGGCGCATTCACCGGCGCCAACACCACCAAGCCCGGCCGCTTCGAGCTCGCCGACAAGGGCACGATCTTCCTCGACGAAATCGGCGACGTGCCGGGATCGATTCAGGTGAAGCTGCTGCACGTTCTTCAGGACCGCCAGTTCGAACGATTGGGTGGAACGAAAACTCTCAAGGTTGATGTGCGCGTCATCGCCGCGACCAATCAGGATCTGCGCGCGGCGCTCGAGCAGGGCACCTTTCGCGAGGACCTCTACTACCGCCTGAACGTAGTGCCCATCAGCATTCCGCCCCTGCGCGAGCGCAAGGAGGAGATTCCCTACCTGGTCGACTACTTTATCAAGCGCTTTGCGGAAGAGTCCGGCAAGAAGCTTGGGGGAATCACTCCGGCGGCGCTGAAGCTGCTCACGGATTTCCACTGGCCCGGCAACGTGCGCGAATTGGAGAACATCGTGGAGCGCGCCGTAGCGCTTTCTTCAGGCACGGTCATCGACGTACCGGACATTCGTCTGGACGTCGCGCCTGCCGTTCCGGCCAGTTCCGCGAGTTCTGGTTCCGCGCCCTTCCCACCCGACGGCATGACGCTTGAACAGTTCGAAGACGAAATCATCCGCGAGGCCCTGCACCGCGCCAATGGCAACAAAAGCCAGGCCGCGCGGCTGCTCGGCCTTTCGAGAAACGCCCTGCGCTACCGCCTGGCCAAGATCGGCGTGCCGGATGAGGAGGAGGGCGGGAAGCAGTAGGCGGAAGGCAGAAACCTGTAGGGTAGCCGGTGCTTAACTTACTGTCCGGTCTCCAAAGTGAAGGAGGTTTAAACTCGCTCGTGGCCAGAGTGTTTCATAGGAAGTTTGGCCTTTGATACATTGAAACATGCCGATTATCTCAACGTTCTTCGGAATTGTTATTCGGATGTTCTATAAGGAGCATGAGCCGCCACATTTTCACGTCGAGCATCAAGGCCAACAAGCCAAGTGCGACTTCGATGGCAACATCATTGCGGGATACATCCGGTCCCGGACGGCGCGATCGCTGACCCGGCAATGGGCTGTTTCCCACCGTCGCGAGCTTGCGGCCAACTGGGAGAGAATGAAAAGGGGACAAGCTCTCGATCAAATTGAACCGTTGGAGTAACTGTCATGACATTTCTGCCATGCGTGATCAGCGCCGATTATCTTGGTGGATTCCGCATCCGCCTCACCTTCAACGACCTTTCCAAGGGGACCGTTGACTTCCGTCCCTGGTTGGATGGACCGATCTTCGAATCACTGAAAGACCCGGCTCACTTCCGGGAGTTCTTTGTGGATGGAGGTACGGTTTCTTGGCCAAACGGCGCCGACATTGCACCTGAAACTCTCTATGCGGCTGCGCGGCGCCAGATGAGGATGAGAAAGAGGGCGGGAAGCAGAAGGCAAAAGCCGGTGGGCAGCAGGCAGAAAGCAGTGGGCAGAAGGCAGTAGGCAACAAGCAGAATGAAGTTATTTTTACTTGACGGTGATCGTTTCAAGCTCAGCATCGGGCGGGATGCCGCGCAGGCCGTCTTTCCGGCGGTCTTCCAGAATAAACGCAACGCCCTGCGCTACCGCCTGGCCAAGATCGGCGTGCCGGATGAGGAGGAAGGCGGGAAGCAGTAGGCAGAAGACAGTTGGCCTAGGGTAGAATTGTCCTTGGCGTGGTCTTTAAAGACAGCTTTGGCAAAAGAGGTGAAAACCGATGACACCCGAAGAGCGGCTTAGGAAAATTGAGGACCACCTCCTGGTTACGGCCGAGATGATGCGGGCCTCCGATCGCCGATGGGAGCGGAGGTTCGAAGAACACGATGCCCGATTCGCGAGGGTGGAGGGAGTTGTCCGATCATTAGCCGGGTCGCACAAGAAGCTCTTTCGGGCTGTTGAGAAACTTGTCGAGGCGCACGAGGAGACAGAAACCCGGCTGGAGGCCGTAAGCGACCGGCTGGAGGCAGTTACCGAAAAACTGGAGGAGCTCGCGGACGGGCAGAGGGTCACGCGCGCTATGCTCGATGCCCTTACCCACAACATTGACCGATTCGTGCGCGGCCAGGGCGGAAATGGCGGAAGGACCAAAGGTGGCAGGCATTGAAGTCAGAGGGAATCTCAGTGAGCAAGGCTATCGAGAACCTGCAGGCCGCCCAAAAACGGGCGATGGAGATCCGGCCCAAGGTCGGAGGCTTTCCCTACCTGGCGGAGGTCCTGCGCCAGGCAGGCGTCACTCGCAACCTCTGGTTCCTGCCTGCTTGCCAGAGTTTGTATTTGACCAAAGAGGGGTCGGTCGTGTCGCTGGGAGCGCCGCTCGAGACGGGCACGACGGACGTGCCTCCGTTTGACCGGGAGGCGCTCATCAAGGCTTTGCGGACCGACCAGGCCGGCGAGAGCACGTTCCCGGAGTTTCTCGCGGCTTCCTGGCGCGCCGGAGTTTTCCGTTACGACGTCGATTTTGCCGCACGCACCGTCACTTACTACGGGTGCAGCGGCGAGGTGTACATCGAAGGCTATCCTGCGGTTGAGGTGAATTAGCCTGCCCAAATCTCAGCAGGCGGCGGCCGCGTTTCAGGATTTGGCCTTGCCTGCGGGAAGCGATTTCAGCACACTGTCCAGAATTCCGTTGATGAACTCGACGGCACCTTGACCTGAGAAGCGACGCGCGATTTCGAGCGCTTCATCAATCACCGCGGCGGGCGGGGTTTCCGGGCAGTGGAGCAATTCATAGACGGCCAGTCGCAAGATGCCGCGGTCGACCGCCGCCATGCGTTCGAGGCGCCAGTTTTCAGCGTGCTCGCGAATCAATGAGTCGAGCTTCTTGACGTCTTCCACCGCCCCGCCGAAAAGCTCGCGGGCGAACTTCTGCACCTCCTGGCCGGCTTTGCGCTCGTCGAAGAAGGAAGCGCCTACCTGCTCCGGCGTGTTGCCCCCCAGCTCCCACTGGTAGAGCATTTGCATGGCGAATTCGCGGGATTTTCGGCGTGAGGGCATGGGCTAATGACCGGTGAACTTGGGCGGCCGCTTTTCCAGAAACGCTCGCGTGCCCTCTTTCATGTCGTCAGTGGTGCAGCAGAGCCCGAAGAGCGTCGCTTCCAGGACTTGGCCTTCGGTTGCGGTCATCTCCATCCCATGATTCACGGCTTCCAGCGCGAACTTGATGGCCAGCGGTGCGTTGGCAATGATCTTCTGCGCCAACTTCTCCGCTGCCGCCGGCAATTCCGCCGCGGGCACGACCTGATTCACCAGACCGAGGCGATGGGCCTCCGCCGCGGGCACGGGCTCGCCGGTCAAGATCAATTCCAGCGCGCGGGCCTTCCCGATCAGACGCGGCAGGCGCTGCGAGCCGGCATAGCCGGGAACCAGTCCCAGCTTCACCTCCGGCTGCCCCAGGCGGGCGGTTTCCGCTGCAACGCGCAGCGTGCACGCCATGGCCAACTCGCATCCGCCGCCCAGCGCGAATCCGTTGATGGCCGCAATCACCGGCTTGCCGAGATTCTCAATCAAGTCGAACACCCGCTGCCCGAATTGCGCCAGCGCTTTCCCTTCAACGGGAGTTTGCTTCGCCAATTCGTTGATGTCCGCTCCCGCCACGAAGGCTTTTTCACCGCTTCCGGTCAGAATCACCACGCGCACTTCGTCGTCGGTGTGAAGAGTTTTAAAGCAGTCGAGCAATTCCGTCATCACCTGGTAGTTCAGGGCATTCAGCTTCTCGGGACGATTGATGGTGACGTATGCGATGGCGTTGCGCTTGTCGCTGAGCAGCGTTTGATAGGCCATATCGATTACCTACGCTTCCAGCTTGCGATTCACCTGTGGACGCTTGGGGTCGCTGTAATCGTAAAAGCCCACCCCCGTCTTGCGTCCAAACCATCCGGCCAGCACCATGCGCTTCATCAAGGGCGGCGGAGCGAATCGCCGCTCGCGAAATTCCGCGTAGAGAATCTCGGCGATGTAATACGTGGTGTCAATCCCTACCAGATCGAGCAGCGTGAACGGCCCCATGGGATAGTTGCACCCCAGCTTCATGCCGCGGTCGATATCCTCGATGGTCCCCACGCCTTCTTCCAAGGCGCGAATGGCGTCGAGCAGATAAGGGACCAGCAGGCGATTCACGATAAAGCCCGCGCGATCGGTGGTGAGAATCGGAGTCTTTCCCAGCTTGCGCGCAAATTCCAGCGCCGCGTCAACCGCCGCGGTTTCGGTCACGAGCGTCTTCACCACCTCCACCAGTTGCATGAGCGGAACGGGATTGAAGAAGTGCAGGCCGAGGAATTGTGGCGCGCGGTGAGTGGCGGTCATCAACTCCGTGATGCCAAGCGAGGAAGTATTGCTGGCCAGAAGCGCGCCGGGCTTCGTGACTTTGTCGAGTTCGGCAAAAAGCTCACGCTTGCGGTCAAGGTTTTCAATAATCGCCTCAATCACCAGGTCACACTCCGCCAGATCTTCCAGGCGCAGCGTGGGCTGAAGGCGCGAAATCGCCGCGGCTTTCTGCTCCGCGCTCAAGGTTCCCTTCTCCACGAACTTGCTGAGCGATTTATCGATCCCAGCGATGCCCTTGTCAATCAGCGGCTGCGCGACTTCGCGGACGCGCGTGGGGAATCCGGCCATCGCGCACACCTGGGCAATCCCCGAGCCCATCAAGCCGCAACCCACCACGCCGACCTTTTCAATGCTCATGAGCCTGGCCTCGTGAAAGCGCTGGGGAGAAGAGGAGATGGTGAGCAGGCGATGGGGTTAGCGAGGGGCGCGCGTGACATGGATCGCGGAACTCCGAATGAACCTCATGGGGATTGCAGAATATAGGGGCACTCAGCCTGCAAACTTGGAAATCAAAAGGCGTTTGGCGCCCTCTTTGCGCGCGCGGTCAAGAGAAACCTCCAGCCGGTTGATCACCTCGGTGACGCCGTCCACCACATCAAAGTTCTGCCCCAGCGGAACGTCGCAAACCGCCGCGCAGAAGCCCATTCCCTCCGATCCATTCATGTGGATTTGCGCCAGCGAGCGCCGCACTTTCTCCACCGCCAGCCCGGCCTGCGGCAGGGCCGTATCCGGAAACACCACGACCACCGAAAGCGGGCTGTAGCGAATGGAGATGTCATTCTGGCGCAGCGTGGGCGTGAGGGCCTTGCCGACTTGCTGCACGAACTTCTGCACGCCGGCGTCGCCCAGGGATTTCAGCAGGGTGTGGGGATTTTCCGGCTCCATCAGGCAGACCGAGAGCGGCTGCGACTGATCTTTGGAGCGCTTGGCTTCCGAGAGCAGGCACTCGAGATAGGCGCTGCGCGGCAGCAGCCCCGTTTCCGGATCGGTGCCGGCGATGGAGCGCACCAGGCGCCGCAGCTTGGTGTTGTTGTTGGCGACCACCACCTGCGCGCCGATGGATTTCAGCAGCACGTTCTCGCTCTGCGACCAGGGGCGCGGGACGTCGCACTGCTCGAGAAGCACCAATCCCACGCCGGCGTCCTTGTCCAGCAAGGGCAGAGCCTGCATCGAGCGGATGCCGAGCTTTTGAACATCCGCGCTGACCGGAGAGAGAACAGCGGCCTGGGTGACGTCATCAAGCGACCATCCGTCGGGGCTGGAAGTGGCCTGCCCCATGAAGAAGGTGTAGAGCTTCAGCACGGAGTTCGGATCGGAGGGCGATGCTTGCGGCGAGCAATACTCCGCGATGAGCGTGGGCTGTTGATCCACCGTCCCCAGCGCTCCCCAGCAGCGGCTAACGTTCATCGCGCGGCCAACTTCGTTCACGGCCACTTGCAGCACGCCTTGCGGGGTGGCTTCGCGATTGATGCTGGCGATGATGTGGGGAATCTTGCGCAAATCTTCCAGCGATTGCAGCGGAATACCGGGAGCTGTTGTATCCGTCCGCACGCCGGAAGCCGTGGAGGGCGGCGCCTGGTATTTGGGTGTGTATCCGGCCGCTTCAAAGAGGTCGCGGACGCGCTGGTTCTTCTCGTACGAGCCGGGGTAAATGCGGTCGATCTTCTCCAGCGCCTCATGAAGCTTGGTGGAAAGTTGATATTGGTGGTACATCTCTCCTTCGACGAGAAGGTCGTCCAGGGGCTCGGCCTTGTCCAAGATCGCCGAGGCCACCGGTCCGGGCGCCGGCGCCACGCGTCCGGAGGTGGGCGGCTGCAGGCGCGACTGGATGTTCTTGTACCACGACGTGTCGATGTGCCCTTCCAGATTCACCAGGCGGTCGTAGTGGCCCTCACCGTAAGGGTCAACGTCGATGATTCGTTCCAATACGTCGCCGGCTTTGCGGTAATTCTCACTGGCCAGGTAGAGGTTGAATTGCCGGGAGAGAGCGCGCCGCAGCCCGTCCTCGTTATTCGTTTCGTTATAGAGGTTGCAGAGAGTGTCCAGCACTTCCAGGTTCGACTCGTCAGTCTCGTAGACCTTCTCCATGAGCTTTACGAACTCGTGCCGCTTCCCCTGGCGAGAAAGCATCTCCTTGAGCTCGCCCGAAAGCTTCAGCACCTGCTGGACGGCGCCGTTCTGGATGAGGCCGTCCATGACTTTCATGACCAGATCGACGCGCTCGGGTTTGGCCCGGCAGAGCTGCCAGCAGAGGGGCTGGGCGCGCGTGAAATCGCTGACTCCCAGCAGACTGCGGCAGGCAAGCTCGAGCAATTCCAGGTCGTCGGGCCGCTTGGCCAGCAGCGGTTCGATCAGTCTCGCCGTCTCGGCGGGATTGCCGCGGCGCAGGTTCAGCTCCGCGACGGCGATCGAGGCCACTTCGTCAGTGGGATCGAGGGCGTGCGCCTGCTCCACGAGCTTTTCCCAAAGGCTTTCGTCTCCGGACTTGCGCGCAAGGAAAGCGGCGCGGCGCAGGGTGGGCATTGCCACTTTGACCTGGCGCGCGCGGCCGGCGATCTCCGCAAGCTCCAGGTGCTCCTGCAAATTGTTGGGGTCGAGCCTGACAATACGGCTCAAGCCTTCGAGCATCTGCGTCGTCACGCCGCCCTTCCGGTAAATTCCCAGCGCTTCCCGGTACGCATCGAGGGCCTCGGTGTTCTTCTGACCCTTTTCGAGCAGCGTGCCGAGCTTCACCAGGGTGGTGCCGTCCTGCGGGGTGAGCTTCAGAACTTTCCGGTAAGTGGCAATCGCCTTGGCGTTGTCCGACCTCTTGACGTAGAAATCCGCAAGCTGGGCCTCGTACCGCAAAGCGTCCTGCATGCGGTTGATTTTGGCGCTGAGGTCGCCCAGGTTGATCAGGGCCTCCTCGTCGTTAGGGTCATAGCGAAGGATTTCCTGATAGGTCTCGATGGCGGCCTCAAACTTCTGCTTCTGGAGATACTTATCTGCTTTTTCGTAGAGCTTGTCTAGGTCTGGCATTTTCTCGTGTAAGGGGCACGGCGCCCCCGGCGGAATCTCCCGTCGACTCCCAGTTTGACAGGATAGCTCCCTTTTGCTAGATTTTCAAAGGGTTAGAAAATCGTGTAGTGGGTCAGTTTGAATTCGGTAAGGGCAGGGCTTGTCCCTGCCCTTCAGTCCGGCGACGTCGGGCAGGGCACCCGCGACCCGTCGCCCGAAGACGGCTTTAGATCGCAGGGCGAGGGATGCCCCTACACCGAGATTCCAAATTGACCCACTACCGAAATTCGTCTCGCGGTTGGCAAGGGCCTGCTCCCACCACTCGCACCACGCGGTGACACTCTCCTTGGTTCGCTATCTGCGCGGAACCGGCAAAATGAAGGCGGCATGACCGACACTCGTTTCATTCGCAATTTCTCGATTGTCGCGCACATCGATCACGGCAAGTCCACGCTCGCTGACCGACTGCTCGAGCTGACGGGCGCGCTCTCCAAGCGCGAAATGGCTGAGCAGGTGCTTGATTCGATGGACCTGGAGCGCGAGCGCGGCATCACCATCAAGGCGCACGCCGTCCGCCTGCACTACACGGCCCGCGAGGGCAAGGAGTATCAGCTTAATATCATCGACACTCCCGGCCATGTGGACTTTTCCTACGAGGTCTCGCGCAGCCTTTCCGCTTGCGA
>JASHTO010000631.1 GCA_030040515.1 Terriglobia bacterium | reverse complement strand
TCCGGCGAGCATCGCGTCCGCGTGGTCACCAACACCAAGGCGGGCGTGGCCGTTGACGTGGTGGGATGGGCATCCTCCTGGGCCATCGGAGCTTTCGGCGTTCTCGCCACCGTGATGATGGTCGTTATATACTTGCAAGTTAGGCTCACACGGCTTATAAAACGGAGCGGATAGGGGCGCATGTCCAACTTTCACTGGATTATCGACGGGCTGTTTGTTTTGACGGTGGCCCTCATCTGGTTCATGCTGGCCTACCAGTCTCTGCTCTTTTTCCTCGGTCACGTTTATTACCGGCACGACCGCCGCGCGGCGAAGAATCTCCCGGAGGTTCCCGACGCGGAATTGCCTTGCATTTCCGTGCTGGTGCCCTGCCATAACGAAGGCCGGGTGATCGCGCACACCATCGAAGCCCTTCAAAAGCTCGATTACCCGCGCCAGAAGGCGGAGTTCCTCCTCATCAATGACGGCAGCACGGACGACACGGCAGAGGTCATCCGCGGGTATGCGGCGGACCCGCGCGTCCGGCTTCTGGAAGTCCCGCCGCAGCTCAGCGCACGCGGCAAATCCGGTGCGCTGAACTTCGCCCTGACGCAGTCCCGCCATCCGTTCATCGCCATCTACGATGCGGATAACCTTCCCGAACCCGGCGCGCTTCGCCCGCTTGCCGTGCAACTGGTGCGCAATCCCAAGCTGGCTGCCGCGGTGGGAATGTATCGCGCCTGGAACCGCCGCCGCGCCTGGATTACGCGCTTCATCAACATCGAAGGCATCGGCTTCCAGTGGATGGTGCAGGCCGGCCGCTGGATGCTCATGCGCCTCACCATGCTGCCGGGCACCAACTACGTCATCCGCAAATCGGTGGTGGAAAAAATGGGCGGGTGGGACGAGCAGGCTCTCACCGAAGACTCGGAGCTGACGGTGCGGCTCTACCTGGCCGGCTACCAGGTTCAACTGGTCCCCAGCTCGGTAAGCTGGGAACAGGAGCCGGAATCTTTAAAGGTCTGGTTCCGGCAGCGCCGGCGATGGGTTCGCGGCTTTAATTACGTCCTGCAAAAGCACGCCGCGGGCCTGTTCCGCGCCAAGCCCCGTCGGATTGCCTTTGAAATTCTCTTGTCCCACTCGCTGTATTACTTCTTCTTCCTCGCCGTGGTGATCTCTGATGCGCTCCTCGTCCTCTGCCTCACGGGACTCGTGAACATCAACGTTCCCGGGCCCTACAGCCTGGTCTGGATTCTCGCTTACGTCACATTTGTCTTGCAGCTCGTCATCACACTTTCCTGCGAAAAGGGCGAAGATTCTGCGGTCAATATCCTGCTCATCTTCATCATGTATTTTACCTACTGCCAATTGTGGATTCCCGTGGTGGCCGCGGCCTTCTACGACGACTTCATCGTGCACCGGGCAATCAAGTGGGCAAAGACCGAACGCTATCAGGTGGGAACCGCTTGAACCGCGAGGGCGAAATTTGAAACTCGGAATTTGGAATCCGGAATTCCGAGGCCGCCTTGCGAATTTCGATTTTCCAATTTCGCCTGCTGCCCTGCCGCTGCCACCTGCATAAAGCACTCCATGTCCGTTAAGCGTCTCCACGTCCTCGTCGTCTTCGGCACACGCCCGGAAGCCATCAAGCTCGCCCCGGTAATTCGTGAATTGCAGCGATTTCGGAACCGGTTCCGAACGAGCGTGTGCATCACCTCGCAGCACCGCCACCTGTTGGAGCCCATTCTGCGCTGGTTCCAGATTCCCGTTCACGACGATCCCGACGTGATGCGCCCCAATCAGGAGCTGTGCGGATTGTCCGCGCTGGTGATGGAGCGCTTTCATGAAGTGCTTGCCCGCCGGCGGCCGGATGTCGTGCTGGTGCAGGGAGACACCACCACCGCCCTGGTGACGTCGCTCGCGGCTTTTTATCATGGCGTGCCCGTGGGCCACGTGGAAGCCGGCCTGCGCACCCTCAACCGGTACTCGCCTTTTCCGGAGGAGATCAATCGCCGCCTGATTTCACACCTCGCCACGCTGCACTTTGCGCCCACGAATTGGTCGCGCGACAACCTGCTGAAGGAAGGGATTCCCCGCCGCCGCATCATGGTCACCGGCAACACCGTGATCGACGCCTTCTTCGAAACCCGCGACCGAGTGGTACGCCGGCCCACGAAAATACCTGAGCTTCGCGGCTTCGATTTCCGCACGCGCAAGTTGATCGTGGTCACCGCGCATCGCCGTGAGAATTTCGGCCCGGGACTCGCCAGCATTTGCCGGGGAATTCGCCGCTTGGCGCTCGAGCGCCAAGACATCGAGATTGTCTTCCCCGTTCATCCCAATCCCAACGTGCGGGCGATTGTGCAGCCCACCCTGGGGGGCCTGGACCGCGTTCATCTGATCGAGCCGCTGGATTATCCGCGCTTCGTGTGGCTGCTCAGCCAGGCCTATCTTGCCCTCAGCGATTCCGGAGGCATTCAGGAAGAGATGCCGTCGCTCGGAAAGCCCGCGCTGGTGATGCGCGAAAATACCGAGCGTCCCGAGGGCGTGAAGGCGGGAGTTTGCAAACTGGTGGGCACCTCCGCCGAAAAAGTTTTCCGCACCGTAACGCGACTGCTGGACGACCATCGCGCCTACGCCCAGTTCGCACGCCGCCCGAATCCCTTCGGCGACGGCAAGGCCGCGCAGAGAATCGTCGCAGCGCTGCATGACCTTCGCTCCTTGACACCTTGAGTTGAATTTACGATTGCGTCTCTTCGTTCCCGCGCGACCGCCGAAGGTCTCTCACCACAGAGAACACAGAGGTTCACAGCGCAAGCTCTCTGTGTTTCTCTGTGTGCTCTGTGGTGAGTCTTGATTCTTTTCCGTGAACCTGAAGTATCCGCTGATTTCTGCTTTGTGTCCTTCCGAAGTGCGTGGCGGGTTCGAAGGCTTTCTCCAGGGCTTTGGCATAGGCTTCACGTCGTATCCCCGACAGCCTTCCCACAACGTCCAGGCGCGCACGCGATCGTCAATCAACGAAGAGCCGGCGTACATATGGCAGTTAGATTGCTACGCATAGATCAGGAGGGCAGGAGTTCAACCCGCAGGGATATCAAAAATGCGCATCTCGGCCATATTGGCTGGGCTCTGCCAGGGAAAGACAGCCGCGCATGGGCAAAAACCCAAAAATGGGCGATCTTATAGACAGCAAAGGAGCTTATTGAAAAATCCGAAAAGTGAAAAAATGAATGCGCAAGTTTCCGGCGATGTTACAGATATAAGAAGTTGTTTGAAATATTAAGTGTTTCTTACATTTTCAACTTACTGAAAATAAATATCTTATTCATGCGACTTGACAAGATGGGGCAAAAATGCAGGATGGTCCAGCGATGTTATTGAAAATAAAATAGAATGTAGGCTAGTTATGGGAAGGTCCGGCGATCTTTATGAAACAAAAGACTATATGAGATGAACAATATCAAGTTCTTCAGAATGAGTTGATTGTGGTTAAAACTAGGCTAGAGAAATCCTCGCGCCGCGTGCGCCCTTTAAAGTCATTGAAAACACACAGGTTGCTCACCAAATGAACCCTATCGATCTGAAAAAAAACAGGTTATTTTAGGATTAAGATTCCCGACCCGTTCCATCGGAACCGCCGCCGAGGGTTGGGTGAATTCCCCCACCTGGGGCGGAAATTCCCCCAGTGCGCCGGGTTTGTGGATCTGCAGGGGTGCGAAGGCCGATCGGCGTCTTGCCTACAATTCTCTGCCGACACACTACTGCGCGCCGTACTTCACCCAGATGGGGCTGGACCACGCCAGGTTGCGGTCCATTTGAATCACGCGGACGTAGTACCAGCTTTCGCCCGCGGCCGGCGAGTTATCGACGTAGGTGAACTCCGCGTTCTTGGAGTTGGGCGCTGTGGAGAAGACAAACTTCCCGTCCTTGATAATGGCCACGCGTTGCAGCGTGGAGGTTCCGAACACTTTGACGTTCAGACGCGGAGCGGCGGTGGCGCTGAAGGCATCGCCCATCATGTAGGTATGGCCCTGGGAATCGACGGCCTGGAAGTCCACGATGATGTTGTCGGTGGCGCCGTAGGCGTGGCGGCTGCGCATGCTCTCCACGATGTCGGTGCGCTGCATGGAGGGCGTGTAGATCATCGTGTACGAACTGTGAGTCGAGATGTGGTCGGAGCTGGATTCAATCCCCAGCTTGTAACCCTTGGCCAAGGCATTCCAGTAAAACCCCGCGGGCTGAAATGCTCCGTGCGCGCTGACGTGGTAGTCGGCGCTCTCGGCGCGCGGGGCGCCTTCGTACTCGTAGTTGGCATGATAACCCTGATAGATTTCCACCAGCGGCTCCACTTCCGGGTCGTTATCGCGATAATCGGTGCCCTGATCGGTGGCGAGGGAGTGCGGCATGCAGATGCCGCGGTGCTGCTTCAGGTAAGGATACAGGATCGGGCCGCTGTTGACCTTGCCGTGATTTTCCGCGTCGCTGATGGGAAGGGTGCGCGTGCCGCGCTCCGGGAACACCACGTTGCGATGCCCGTTGGGATAGGCGACGCTGCGCTCGTATCCGAACAGCGGCGTGTAGTAACCCTCGACGTGGAACAGGTCGATGGCCTTTTCGGTGCGCCACCAGGTGTACTCATTGTCGCCGCCGGCGCTGTGGTCCGAAATGATTCCGGTATCCATGGCGGCCGCGTCCATCATGTAGCGGAAATAGTCCTCCACGGAGCCATCGCCCGCGCCGTCGCCGGAAATTTCCGTGTGCCGGTGGAAGTCGCCACGCAGGATGCGCAGCGTCGCGTCGTTCAGCGTAATTCGATAAGCGCGAACGCGCGCCACGTCCTCGCGCTCATTGGGGTGGACGGGCGAAGAGCCAACCTGCGGGTCGGCGAAATCGTCGAGTTGCGGCTGCGGCGGCGCGGCATCGCGCGCGAAGGGTGCAGCATCTATTTCCTGCACACCCACTCGGTGCGGGCCTGTGCCTCCCTGCGTCTTGCTCAGGTTCGGTTGAAAGCCCGAGATGGGGCCAAACCGCTTGTTGTTGTTAATCCATGCCATCCAGATTCCCGACGGCCCGCGGGTGATCTGGAAAGTTCCATCGGGGCGCGAACTGGTCTGGGGGATGGGCATGAGAGCGGACCAATGGTCGCCTTCGTAGGTGGTCAGGAAATTCTCCCATCGCCCCCCGGCTGCCCAGTGGTCGACGCGCTGCTCGTCCGTGCTGGTGCGGATTTGCAGCACGGCCCAAACGCGTCCGTTGGAGTCGCAGGTCAGGCGCGGCGTTTCAATGAAGCGGTTATAACGCACGGGAATGGCGGCGTGCAGGTCGCCCGCCGTCTGTTTCCAAACGCCGCCGACCATCACCGCCACGCGCGGGTGGCGATTGAAATACAAAGTGGTGCTGCGCGACTGGTCATCGCGGTTCCAGTCCTTGCCCCAATTTTCCCCCGACTCGTCCCAGGCCAGCCACACGCGCCCCTGGCCGACCGCCAGCGAGACGTGCGCCTGGAATTTCCCCGAGTGAGTAATCTGTTGAATTGGCTCCATCGACCCATCCGCGTTGACCTTGCGCAGGAAGATGTCGTAGTTGCCGGTGCGATAGCTGTCCCACGCGATGTAAAGATTGCCGTGCACGTCGCCTGCGGCGTCAGGCATCCACGCGCTCGGCCCGCTGATCTCCATGGGCTTCGACCAATCGTCCCCTTTCAGGGTGCTCAGCAGCACATGCGACTGGCCCTGCTGGTATCCAATCCAAACCAGATGCAAGGCGCCGGTGGGATCGGCCACAAGCTTGTGGAAGAAATTAGGGTGATCCGTCGAGGTCAGCTTCTGGCGCGCCGTCCATTTCTTGCCGTCGAACGTGCGCGCGTAAAGGTCCCAATCCTCGCCCGTCCTTTCCGACCAAACTACCCAGATTCGCCCCGTCGAGTCCTCACCCACGGCGGTCTTGAAGACGTCGCCTTTCTCATCCGTCAAGCGCACGGGCTGCGACCAGCCTTTGGGCATCGAATATCGAACGTAGACCTGGTCGCCCCGGTTCTGATAAGCCTGCCAGGCGATCCACACCACGCCCTTGCGCGTGACACAGATCGAGGGATAGTCGTCCTCCTCGGGCGTTGCGCCGCGCGGCGGGGGCGAAATCTGCTGAACCGTGGGAGTGCGTTGCACGGTCACGTCGCCGCCGCGAAAAGAGAGCTGGCCTCCATCCTCGAGCTCCTGCAAAACGAAGCCGAAATTTCCCTGTGCGGTGTGGACCTGCGCGCTCGCCGTGGGTGGTGCCTGCACGGTCACCGTGACGCCGGCGGGAACATAGTTGAACACTTGCTCGAAAGTGTCCATTTGGCGCGGATCATCGGGCTGATTTTCAAACCGCAGGCGCTTGACGTGGACTATCCAACTACCATCGGGATTCGCCTTATCCTCCTCAAACAGGCGCCAGGGGGTTACGTTAACCACCTTGCCCTGGTCCAGGGTCAACGAGCCGGAGTAATCCTCTAGGCGTTCCTGTCTTTCTCCGAAGGCAATGCGGAAACTCATCGTCTCAATGGCAGGGGGGAGGGGCGGGCCGGGAGGCTCGAGCGGGGCCGAACGGTCCCGGGGAATTATGGCGAGGCCGGCGACAAATGCCAGCATGATAAAGACAGCGATTCTACGCATCAATCATCCCTCCCGGGGGAATGTTTGTGCTCTTTGGAGCATTCCCGCTGCAAGGACGGCCCCGCGCGGGAAAAATCTCCCTGGGATGCCGAGGCCCCTCCGCCTTGATTCCTCGCCTGGCAATGTTACCACCAAATGCGGAATCGTCTGGACGAAGTTGGGAGTGCATGCTAGAAATCTAAAGAGCAGGATTCAGAACTTCGGGTTTCCGGGGACAATCCGGGAAGAATCGAACCCCGGCTCTCGATCGTGCCCGCATCGGAAATACCCATGCCCCTGAAACGGATTTTGATCACCAATGACGATGGCATCAACGCGGCGGGCATCAAAGCGCTCGAGCAGGGCCTGGCCGGCGTCGGTGAAGTCACCGTCATCGCCCCCGACCGCGAGATGAGCGCCACCAGCCAGGCCATCAGCCTGCACACACCGCTGCGCGTGAATCGGATGGACGACCGCCACTACGCCGTCGCCGGCACGCCCGCGGATTCGGTCATCCTCGCGCTTTATCACATTCTGCCGCAGCGCCCGGACCTGCTGGTGAGCGGAATCAATGCCGGGGGAAATCTGGGTGAGAACGTGGTGTACTCCGGAACCGTGGGCGGAGCGGTGGAAGGCGCCGTGCACGGCGTTCCCTCATTCGCCATTTCGCTCGCTTCCCGGAAGGATCTGGATTTTTCCCACGCCGCGGCTTTCGCGGGACAACTCGCCGCCAAAATTCTGGAGGATGGCCTCGCACCGGGAATGTGCCTGAACGTAAATGTGCCGCGTGGCGAAATCCACGGCGTGCGCATCACCCGCCAGAGCCAGAAAATTACCCAGAACCTGGTCGTGAAGCAGATCGATCCGCGCGGCCGTCCGCACTATTGGCTCGATGAGACCATTGAGCTCAGCGACGTTGAGCCCGACTCCGATTACGGCGCCATTCTCGCGCACGAGATATCCGTCACTCCCCTTCAGGTTGACCGGACGCATTATCCCAGCCTGAACCATCTGTCCCAATGGCTTCCGGCGCTGGCCAAGAAGTAGCAACCACGTTGCGAGGGCTGCAGAGCGCTCGGTCAGACTAACGCTTCAAGGACCCCCTTCTGAACCGGAACGCATACACGGCCAGATTGAATCCGCAGACGACTACCGCGCCGGCGATCAACCATGACACGGGCACATCGGGGTAGACGATGGCGTCCAGGTAATGCACTAGGAACGGTCCATGATATGGGATGATGCCCGCGCGCGCTTCCAGCCATATTTCAAGAAGCGTGAGTGGACACGGCGGCCAGGGAAGCGCCTCGATCAGGATGCTGTACACCAAAGAGATGATATGAAACCACGCCAGCATCCGCCGGCGGCGGGTGAGCACCGCGCCGCCGATCACCCAGGCGATCCAAAGGAGGTGCAATGCGAGTACGGCAGCGGCCAGAGTGCGACAAATTTCCTTGCCCATCGCTCACCAGACCCCGACAAGCGGAGTTACCGCTTTCTCCTGATGTCGCAGAGCATATCCGAATGAATATTCAGTCCCAGGTTCGTCATGTTGTAAACGTGTTCACTGGCCACCAACCACACGATCTCGCAGATCTCACGCTCGGAATAATGGCGCGCCAGGCTGGAAAAAGTCTGCGGATTGACTTTCTTGTCTTTCGTCAACTCGTTCACATAGTCCAGCGCGGCGCGGTCGGCTTCCGTGAAGAGTGCACTGGTGCGGTATTGCTCAAGCGCGTCGAATTTGGCTTCGTTCATTGACGCCTGAATGATCATGGCTCGGCCGATATCCATGCAGAAAAGACACACATTGATCCGCGCCACCTGTTCACGAATCAACAACGCAGTCTCGGGGGGCAGCCGCAGCTTCTTGTCCAGTTTGCCGATTTTTCCGTAGAACTTTCCGAACGCCAGCGGCAACCGTGCGGCATACACTTTCAGCGGCGTGAGGACTTTGCCAAATTGCCGGCGTGAAAAGTAATACACCAGCTTCCAAATCAAGCCTTTGGGTTTTTCAATGGGTGTGAGAAATGTGTCCACTTTGGTTACCTCCACTCACTTTGTTTTGATTCTTTGGGCAGGCTGAGGTTTCACCACAACGTCAGGCACAATTAAACTCTTCCCTCGTTCTCCGGATGTCTGTATAATATGCTTGAATCAGAGTTTACGTATTCTGAGGCATCCGGTGAAAACCATTACGGCAACCAACCTCGCTCGGAATCTCCGCCGAGTCCTGGACCGCCTGTCCGTTGATGGACAGGATTTAGTGATCGAACGGAATCGCCGGCAGGTCGCGCGTCTTGTTCCTGGCCCGGCCCGGCAAACGGCGATCGAGGCCCTGGCGGACCTTTATCGGACCCTTCCGCCTGACACCGCGGCAGCATGGGAAACCGACAGCCGCAAGGGGCTATGGAAGGGCAGCCGACTCGACAAGGGGATTCGTAATCCATGGCATTCTTGATGGATACCTGCGTGTGGATCGATGTCCACGAAGGCGTGCTTGCTCCTGCCGATGTTGAAGCGCTCACGCAGGGCGATGATGTTTTCATGTCACCGGTGACCCTCGCCGAATTGTGTTTTGGCGCAGAAATTACGCGCGATCCGGCGACGCGTATGAGGCGGCTGGCTGCTCTTCAGCTCCTGGAGCGAAAGTCGCTTCTGCAAATCGACGGCGCGACGGGCGTGATTTTCGGAAGCCTTGCCGCACAGATCAAAGCCATGGCCGTCAGCATCGATACCGGGTTCAAGACCTGTGGCTTGCCAGCCAGGCCGTGCAGCACTCCTGCCGATTACTGACCCGCAACGGCCACGACTTCGAGGACGTTCCCGGACTCAGCCTCGTTTTATA
>JASHTO010000630.1 GCA_030040515.1 Terriglobia bacterium | reverse complement strand
TGGGTGTAACTTCGATCCAAGCCACATGTTCTGGCAGGGAATCGATCCCTGCACGGCCGTCCGCAAATTGGGCAACGCGGTTGTCCACGTGCACGCTAAGGACACACGCCTGTACGACGTCAACGTCAAGGTGAATGGGGTCGTAGACGCAAAGCCCTACAGTGACGAGAAAAACCGCTCCTGGATTTTCCGCACCGTCGGCTATGGCCACGACGCGGACTTCTGGTGCGACTTGATCTCCACATTGCAAATGGTGGGTTACGACCATGTGCTTTCCATCGAGCACGAGGACAGCCTGATGTCCGTGGACGAGGGGCTCAGCAAAGCCGCATCCCTCCTTGGCCAGGTTATCATCAAGGAGAAACTGAAGGAGATGTGGTGGGCGTAAAAACCGGCAGGCGGTAGACGGCAAACGGGGGTCGGCACTCGGGAGGAAAATGCCAATTGATAGATTTGAGCAACTGGAGGTCTGGCAAACTGCCCATAAGTTGGTTCTGCACGTCTACAAGAAGACGAAAGATTTACCAAAGGAAGAAAAGTTTGGCTTAGTTTCACAAATGTAGCGTGCAGCAGTATCAGTACCTGCCAATATCGCCGAAGGGTTCAAACGACGAGGGCGAGCTGATAAGGCCCATTTCTACGACATTGCGCAGGGCTCACTTGAAGATCTGCGGTACTATTTCATTTTGTGCAGGGACCTATTGAGGCGGAGAGAATATAGTGACGACGTCCGATTGTAGCGGCGGCCTGCGACCGCCGTTTTTGGTGCTCATAGAGCGCCGCTACAAGGGGAGATCTGTCACAATATTTTGTCATCCTCTATAGAATATGATCTTGGCGAAGTAGATTTCGTGGGTCAAGCTGATAGGGTTGGGAAAATGCTCTACGGACTCATCCAATCATTGCACGCCGGGTCATGAACGCCGCACCGAGATGCCCGGAAGGGTGGGGCACTTTTCCCCGTTTCCTGTATGCCGTCTACCGTCTACGAAGCAATTCCGTTGCAGGAGGAATTTCATCATGCCAGACGTTAATGTTGCACTGATCGGCCATCGCTTCATGGGCAAAGCCCATTCCAATGCTTACCGCCAAGTGCGGAGATTCTTTCCGGGAAACTTGACGCCACGTATGAAAGTCCTATGCAGCAGGTCTTGCAACGTCGAGCTGGAAGAAACCGCCCGCATTCTGGGCTGGGAGGAAACCGATTGCGACTGGGAGCGAGTCGTAGCGCGCAAGGATATCGACATCGTCGATGTCTCAACGCCCGGATACCTTCATCATCCCATGGTCATCGCCGCAGCGCACGCGGGCAAGCACATCATCTGCGAAAAGCCCCTGGCCAATTCGCTCGATGAAGCCAAGGACATGTTGAAGGCTGTCGAGAAGGCAGGCGTGATGCACATGGTGATGTTCAACTATCGCCGCATTCCTGCTATCGCCTTCGCCAAGCGGCTGATCGAGGAAGGCAAAATCGGCGAGGCCTATCATTATCACGGCGCTTATTTGCAGGACTGGATTATGGATCCTGATTTCCCGCTGGTCTGGCGCCTGGAAAAGAGGTTTGCCGGCAGCGGCGCGCTGGGAGACATCGCCGCTCACGCCGCGGACCTGGGGGAATACTTGAACGGCGAAATCCAGACAGTCTCGGGGCAACTGACGACTTTCATCAAGGAACGGCCGTTATCCACGCAAGGTTCCGGCGCGTGGGGAGCGAAAGGCCAGAAAGCCCGGGGAAAGGTGACCGTCGATGACGATGCGAATTTCCTTTCGCGCTTCAAGAACGGCAGCGTGGGAGTCTTTGAGGCCACTCGCTTCGCGGGCGGCCGGCGGAATTACAACACCTTCCAGATTTACGGCAGCAAGGGAAGCATCGCTTTCAACCTGGAGCGAATGAACGAGCTGGAGTTCTACGATCGCACGGAGCCCTCGGAGCTTCAGGCGTACAGAACCATCATCGTAACGCAGGCCGAGCATCCTTACTTCGGCGCGTGGTGGCCGCCCGGGCACATCATCGGTTATGAGCACACCTTCACGCACGCCATTCACGATTTCCTGAATGCTATTGACACGGACAAATTGCCGGAACCCAACTTCCGCCAGGGCGTGCGCAATCAGGCGGTGCTGGATGCCGTTGAGCGTTCGGCAAAAGCCGAAAAGTGGGAGAAGGTGAAGATCTGATGCCCTACATGATGGGAATCGACGTCGGCACGACGGGGACGCGCGCCGTGATCGTGCGCCCCGACGGGCACGTGGTGGGTGCGGCCACCGGCGATCATCAACCGATGCGCATGGCCAAGCCCGGCTGGGCGGAGCAAGATCCCGCGGACTGGTGGAATGCGGCGCTGGTGGCCATCCGCGCGGCGATCGAGCAGGCAGGTGTAAAAGGTTCGGACATCGCCGCCGTGGGATTTTCCGGGCAGATGCATGGCGTGGTGCTGCTCGACAAAGCGCTGGGAGTGATTCGCCCCTCGCTCATCTGGTGTGATCAGCGCAGCCAGGCGCAATGCGATTGGATTACTCAGAAAGTCGGCGCGGAGCAGCTCATTCAATACGTCTCGAATCCCGCGCTCACGGGTTTCAGCGCGCCCAAGATTCTCTGGGTTCGCGACAACGAGCCGGAACTTTACGAGCGGGCCGCGCACTTTCTGCTTCCCAAGGATTTCGTTCGCTATCGCCTGACCGGCGAATTCGCCACAGACGTTTCCGATGCCTCCGGAACATTGCTCTTTGACGTCACTCACCGTCGCTGGTCGCGTGAGATGCTCAGCGCGCTGGAAATCGACGCGGGCATCCTGCCTAAGGCCTACGAGTCGCCCGAAATTACCGGCGAAATCACCCGCGAAGCGGCGGTGCTGACGGGACTGAGCGCGGGAACTCCGGTAGTGGCCGGTGGCGGCGACCAGGCGGCGAGCGCCGTGGGCAACGGCATCGTCCTGCCGGGGCTCACCTCCGCGACGCTCGGTACATCGGGCGTGATCTTCACCTACACTGCGGCACCCAAGCTCGACCCCCGCGGGCGCATTCACACGTTCTGCCACGCGGTTCCGGGAAAGTGGCACGTGATGGGCGTCACACAGGGCGCAGGACTCTCGCTGCGCTGGTTCCGCGATAACTTCGCGCACGGCGAAAGCTGGTACGCGCACCAGACCGGCGTGGATCCCTATGACCTGATCATCCACGAAGCGGAGAAGGTCCGCCCCGGCAGCGAAGGCCTGCTGTGGCTGCCTTACCTGATGGGCGAGCGCACGCCTCACCTCGATTCGCAGGCGCGCGGCATGTGGTTCGGTTTGACGGCGGCGCACACCCGCGCCCACCTGATCCGTTCCATACTTGAAGGCGTGGCGTTCAGCCTGCGCGATTCGCTGGAAATCTTCCAGGAGCTGGGCATTCCGGTTCAGCAGATTCGCGCCTCGGGCGGCGGTTCGCGCAGCTTCGTGTGGCGGCAGATTCAGGCGGACATTTACGGCAAGGAGCTTGTCACGCTGCGCACCTCGGAAGGCTCGGCGCTCGGCGCCGCGTTGCTGGCGGGCGTGGGCGCGAAA
>JASHTO010000629.1 GCA_030040515.1 Terriglobia bacterium | reverse complement strand
ACCGGCAAAACTGTGGGCGGAAGGAAGAATCCGAACGCGGCGACCATGGTGTCAAAAATGGTCCAATGGAAAAAATTCACGGCCAGGGCAATTCCCAGGGGAAAGAGCGCGATGACTGCCGTGAAGATTCGCCCCACCACCACCAGTTCGCGTTGGGATGCGCCAGGATGGATCAAGCGCTGATGAACGTCCACGGTCAGGACCGCCGCCATAACGTTATAGCCGGAGGAAATTACGGACATGGTGGCGGAGAACAGCGCGGCAATCAGCAATCCCAGCATTCCGGGGGGCAGCAAGGCCACGCTCACGCGCGCATAAATCGCCTGGGGATCAAAACCCCGAGCGGGAATAAAGGCGCGCGCGAACATTCCGGTAAAAATCCACACGGGAGGCAGAAGGAAGAAGAGCAGAGTGGCCAGCCAGCCCACCCCGCGGGCCTCACGGTCGGTGCGCGCGGAATAAAACCTCTGGATAAGGGACCAATTCCCCGAGAGCGAAAGCGTGCTGAGAACAAAAAACGCGAAAACGTACTCCCAACCGTAAGGCGGGTGAGCCGGGCGCAGGAAATCCGCGGGCACGGAAGCCACGAACCGATGCCATCCGCCCATGGAATGCCAGGCCATGGGCAGCAACATCAGCAGCGCGGCGGTGACCAGGATAAACTGCACGAAGATGGTGACGATGACCGCCCACAGTCCTCCCGCCACGGTATAAAGCAGGGTGATCAGCCCCACGGCGCTCATGGCGAGGACGGGCGAAATCCTCATTCCCGCGGAAACAAAGATTCCGATGGCCACAATTTTCAAGCCCTCGTCGATCAAGCGCAGGGGAATACCCGACCAGAGAAAAAGCTGGCGGACGAGCGGGGAAAAGCGCGTCTCCAGAAACTCCATGGGAGTCAGAATTCCGGCGCGCCGCCAGCGGCGGGCCAGAAGCCAGGTGGTGAGCAGCGTGGCGGGAACGGTAGTCCAATAGATCGACAGCGCCACCAGCCCGAATTGGTAGCCTAGAGCGGCGTAAACCACAATGGAGAGGGCGCTGACGTAGGCCATCATGAAAGAAATCCCCCCCAGCCACCAGGAAAGCTGCTTCCCTCCGGCAAAGTAGAGATCGAGCGATTTCATTTGGCGGGAATAGACAAGCCCCACCCCGATCATGGTGGCGAAGTAGGCGATAAGAACGGTCAGGTCAGCCCCGCTCATGTGCGGCTTTACTCTCCTGGGGTGGTTCGAGAACCCTTTCGCCGGCGCCGGTTTCGAGCGATTTGTGAATCGCTTCGAGCGTCGCGGTTACCTGCCGGCCGTCAAACGCGGTCACAAACGGTTGCCGGCCGTCGCGCACGGCGAAGAGGAAATCCTCCAGGCAGGACGGAAACGCCCCGCGCATGCGGCCGAAGATTTCCGCGTTCAAGAAGCCTTTCGGGTAGGTAAAGGCCTTCTCCGTGCTCACTTCCACCGACTCGCGCTTACGGTCCAGATGAATGTGGCCGGCCGTGCCGATGACTTCCATGAAGGAATCCACGATGGAAGGGAAAGTGTTGGGATAGATCCACGCCGACTCAAAGGTAACAAAGGCGCCGGAGGCGAATTTCACCTGAGCCTGAATGATGTCGTAAGTGGGGATTCCCATTTTCACCAGAACTTCCTTGCGGCCCCAGGCGCGAGCTTCGACAGGCTCGGATTCGAGCCACCAGCGCATCAAATCGATGTCGTGCGAGGAAAGAAACCACGCGGAAGTGGTTTCGCCCGCCCAAGTGACGTGTTCGGTGGAGACCCAAATCGTATCGTTCTTGCGCGCGTATCCGGCCAGAGGCGTGCCGATTTCGCCGCGTGAAATCGTCCCTTTCGCCTGGTAATAGGCGGAAAGCCAGCGGTGATTGAACGTCACCTGAATGAATTTGCCGGTGCGCTGCGAGATGTGAATCAGCTCATCGGCTTCGGCCGTCCTGGTGGTGAAAGGTTTCTCCACCAGGGCGTGTTTGCCGGATTCCAGCACCGCGCGCGCGGGCTCAAAGTGGTAGCGGTCGGGCGTGGCCACGACGACGGCGTCCAGGTCCTTGCGCTCGAGCATTTTTCGATAATCGGTGTAGCCGTTGGCGACGCCGTGTTCCGACCGAATTTTGTCAATTTGCTCTTGTTTGAGCGCGCTCACCGCAACGACTTCCGACAAGGGATGAGCGGAGTAAATCCTGGCGTATTGCGTGCCCATCGTTCCCAAGCCGATGATTCCGATGCGAACTCGATCCATGATTTCTACTCCTTTGCGGCCTTTGGTTTTCGTAGCGCGGGCGTCCCGGCGTCTGGAGTGCGCCTCGCCCCTAAGTTCCGTCTTCTCCAATCAACCTCCGGAAATTCGTCCTGAAAATCTTTTCCTTATCGCCATCCGAAATCTTTGCCGACAGGACCCGCCCCAGCGCCATGGCGGCTTCCAGATAGGGCAGGTCAGAGCCAAACAGAATGCGTTCCGCACCCACGCGCGCCACCATTCTTTCCAGCAGGGTGCGGTGGCTTTGTGAGCCGGTGATGTCGAGAAAAGTGTTGGGGGCCGATTCCGCCGTTTCCATGGCCTGCTCGTAGCCGCGCCAAGTGACGCCGGAGTGTCCGATGACGATTCTCGCCTGCGGAAAGCTGCGCCCGATGCCGGCGAGCAAGAGAGGCCCGCAGTTGGGATCGGAATCCCAGGTGTGGACCAAAACGATGCCGCGCGTCTGATGGGCATAATCCCAAATGGGTTGGTAGCCGCTGCCCGTGACGGGATACTTGTGGAGATCGGGATGGAATTTAATCAGCGGCGGGGTGTGGAAGTGGCTCCAGCGC
>JASHTO010000628.1 GCA_030040515.1 Terriglobia bacterium | reverse complement strand
TTCTCAAGGCTTCCCGGTAAGGGAACTGTTCATCACGGTACACTCGCACAGACAGCGCGCACATGCAACTGGTACTGTGGTTCCAAAACGAGCCTCACAGTACGCAGGCTCAATTCGAGCCTCAAGTGGCGAGTTGGCGGAATGGACTCCGAGCGAAGGAGCGCCGATTCAATGATTCCCACTTTACTGGACGCCTCCCAGCCTAGGCCACTAGCCACAGCCTCGAAACGCGGCGCTTGCAAAGTCTGCGCCGATCCGCGGCGAGCGGAAATCGACAGTCAGTTGCTCCTGGGGCGGCCTTTGCGGGCCGTGGCGGGGCAGTTTCAGATTCCGCTTTCAACCATCGGCCGGCACTCTCAGCGGCACCTAAAAGGCCCAACTGAGCGGGCCATCGCAAGGGTGAGCGAAGCGTATGCACGCAACCTCCGGCGCTACGTCGAAAAAATTCAGAACGAAGTGCTGAGCGTGCTAACGAGTGCGCGGACCGCTGGCGATTCGGCAACCGCCTTGAAAGCAGCGGCAGAGGCGCGGGCGCTGGCTGACGCGGCCCGGAAGATTTTGATTTTGCCAAGGACCAACGAAATCAAGGCGAGCAAGAAGCGGCCCGGTCCGCCGCCGGAAATCGAAGTCGCCTACATGGAGGGAAACTCCCATGTCGTTTGACGGCGCCCCGGTTCGCGTCACGCTCAAGACGCCGCACGAGAAGCAGCGCGCGTTCATCGAATCGCCGGCGAAACGCAAGATCATCCGTGCGGGAAGGCGGAGCGGAAAAACGAGCGGCTGTGCCATCCTCAGCGTGCGCGAGTTCCTAAAAGGCGGCCGCGTTCTCTACGCCGCGCCTACGGAAGAGCAAACCGGCGCGTTTTGGAGCGAGGTACGCCAGAGCCTCGTTGATGCGGTAGCAGCGGGAGTTTTCACGCAAAACCTTTCCGAGAGGTTCATCGAAAAGCCTGGCACTTCAGCGCGCATCAAGGCCACAACCGCTTGGAGCGCCGATACTCTTCGCTCAGACTGGGCAAGCCTGGTTATCCTGGATGAATTCCAACTTCAGGCCGCTACCGTCTGGGATGATGTGTGCGCCCCGATGTTGCTCGACACCAACGGTGATTGCGTCCTGGTCTACACCCCGATTTCCCTTCACTCGCGCACGGCATCGAAGGCCGAAGATCCGCGACACGCGGCCAAAATGTTCAAGGCGTGGGAGTCGGACCGAAGCGGGCGTTACGCTGCGTTTCACTTCACGTCGCACGACAATCCGCACATCTCCCGCGTGGCACTCAGCGAAATTGCGCAGGACATGACGCAGCTTGCCATCCGGCAGGAAATCCTGGCGGAAGACGTGGAGGAAATCCCCGGCGCCCTTTGGACTCAGAAGCTCATCGACGAAAACCGTGTGGAATCCGCCCCGGAGCTATCCCGCGTTGTGGTGGGGGTCGATCCATCGGGCGGCGGCAAGGACGTGGCGGGCATCGTGGTTTGTGGCGTGGGAAGAAACGGCCACGGATACATTCTCAACGATGCTTCGCTGCGCGGCTCGCCTCAGACATGGGGCAGCGCAGCCGTGCGCGCGTATCACGCTTTCGAGGCGGACCGGCTCGCGGCTGAAGAAAACTTCGGCGGCGAAATGGTGAAACTAGTTTTGCTTGGCATCGATCCGAGCGTGTCATATCGCGCCGTACATGCAAGCCGTGGGAAGCTCGTGCGAGCGGAGCCCATTGCGGCGCAATATGAGCGCGGGCGCGTTCATCACGTCGGCGCGTTCCCGGCTCTTGAGGAAGAGCTTACGACCTTCGCCGGAAGCGGGCCTTCACCGGGCAGGCTCGACGCGCTGGTTTGGGCGCTCACCGAGCTATTGCTCAATGGCGGCGGCATTCTTGGAGTCATCGGATTTTACGCGCAGCACCCAGAGGCGGACTTGTGCCGAGCCGAACGCCAGAGTCAGGCCGTACAAGTCGCGGGCATCGAAAAGACCAACGAAGCCAGCACGCCAGCCGAAAACTCTTGCCCGAAGTGTGGTGCGAGCCTCATTCAGCGTGTGGCAAACAGCTTGCGGTGCGCGCAATGCGGGCATCAGTTCGGCCTCACCCAGAGCGTGACTTACGCGACTTTCGGCAAGGGCGGCACGCCCGCACTTTTTCAACGAGGTGCCTGATGGAATCGAAAGCGATCCCGCCTTCCCCGGTAGAGGCGCTGGGCAATGAATTCCGGCGCGCGGTTTTCACGCTGAACGATGCAGAGCGCGCCTTCCATGCTTTGCTTCACGACCACGCGCAGCTCAAGGCGCAGCTTCAACACGGAGCGTACCCCGGATTGGAAGACCGGCTCAACTCCGTCCGCGAGGCGCTTCGCAGCGCAGAGGTGCGCTACAAGCAAGCCGGCGATCGCGTGCGGGCGCTTGACCGGAAGATGGGCGAAGGGCAAGCAAACTGGTCTTTGAATTTAAGGGTCCGGTCTTAATTACTCTTGAAAGCCGGTCAAACGGGAGGTTTACACATGAGTTACGACGAGTTCCGTCTTTTCCTCGACGAGAGTTCCGAGCGCGAGCCGACCTGGCTGGAAAGGTTGCAGGCAGCCGCGCGTGTGACGCCAGCCGAACGGCAACGGGCGTTGAAGGCGATCTTCAAAGAACCGGAGCCAGAGGATTACTTTGAAAAGTTTGGCGATGTCTGCACGTGGGCGGCGGGCCGGCAGTTTGCGAAGCCCGCGCGACCCAATCAGGTTTTCACGGCATCGGGAAATAGACTCAACACGGGCGACCGCGCACGAGGCGACGAAGCTCTGCCCGTGGCTGATTTCCTGGGCTTGGAATCCGCGCCCGCGCCTACGTTTGCAAAAGGCGAAATGCTCCCGCCCGGCCGAATCGCCATCACGCCGCGGGGCCTCGAAAATCTCAGCACGGCAGAAATACTTCTCCGGGCCTCACGGCAGATGGCGGGCGAGCGTGCTGCATTCGCACGGCAACTCGCCAGCCGGGCGCTCGAAATGGAGGGGGTGTAGCGTGGACATTCAAACGCTGGCGGCTTCGCTCAAGCGAACCATCGCACAGTTGCACGCGCGGTCTCAGGACTCGGCACGGCGGCATCAAGCCCTGGCCGAGCACTTCAAAGCACGGGGCGACAAGGGCGCCGCACAGATTCACGAAGAAGCGGCCATCGGCGAGCGTGAATTTGCCGAGAACATGCACGGCCAACTCGAAGGCGAGCTTTCGGACGTTGAAACTTACGAAGATTCAACCGACGAACTGAAGCGCGCATTCACGGCCATTGAGTAGTTTCGGTTTCCCTCGCGGTGGAGGCGCTTCCCACCGATGGAGGGGCGCCGACGGGTGAGCCACGGTTCTTCCATGCCGCATTGCGCCGGGCCGTGCAGCCGGTCAGACGCAGGCCGCCCGTCGGCGAATTTCAGCGAAAGGAAAACACTCTATGCCACAGGTAATTATTCCCGATGGAATCCAGATCGGCTCAAGCGGTTTCTTCATCTTCGCCCCACCGAAGGGCGGAAACCCAAACAACCTCACCACGGGCTTGCTCACCAGCACGGGCTCAGCGGGCGATACCGTGGCGCTGGGCTCACTGTTTGTGGACACCGCGACTGGCACGATTTACGCCAAGACCGCGAGCATCACGGTTGCCGCGCCTTCCGGCACGTGGACCGCTTTGCAGACGGCTTGAGGGTGGAGTTGTCGGTCGATCTTCCTGATTACTAGCGGGAGCTTGCCGGCTGACTTCTGACCATTTGATGGGCTAATTTTCACACGGGAATGATTTCTCTGATCGCGGAAAAGGGCCAGAAGGAAAGCCGTTGATCTCCACCCGGATCGGGAGTCCCG
>JASHTO010000056.1 GCA_030040515.1 Terriglobia bacterium | reverse complement strand
CACATGGTCGAGCGTGCATCATGAACCTCGTTTCGCTCACGGGATTTCGGGGGTTCGAGGGGGTAACCGCCTACAGTACCAGCAAAGAAGGGATTGCCGCTCTCACTCGCGCAATGGCTGCGAATTATTCCCGGTATCATATCCGCGCGAATGCTATCGTTCCTGGATGCACGGACACGCCCATGAACGCCCTGAGGTTGTCGGACGAAAAGATGCGGCGGAAGCGGATTGCCACGATACCTTGCGGGCGCCTGGGCACGGGGGAGGACGTGGCAGGCTTGGCCGTTTTCCTAGCCTCTGATGAAGCGGACTATTGTGTGTGGGGCTTCTACACGGCCGATGGGGGTTCGATGGCAGTCTGACCTGGATCAGGGTAGCAGGGGAAATCCGCGCAGGCTGGAGAACACCCCTAAGACGGCGGCAGCCGCGATGCACGAAGCCCCGGAATATCGTCGTCCTCATGGCATCGGGTTCTCAGCTATTTCTCCATTCCGATCACTGGTGTCAGGACTTCCGGACTTGCTCGTGTTGTGCAACACTATTGAGGCTACACGGCATGTGCTCATCAATTCTTCCCACCGATGCGATTTTTCAACAAAATTCTCGGAGAAATCAATAGACTTGTATGGCAGCCCCATGGTGAACTTAAAGAAAAGAGCAAGGTCTAGGGAATTGTGAGGAACTGCAAAAAGGTAGCTAGAAATCTTCTATAGGTCCAGCGCGAAGAGCGGTCCGCATGAATGACCTGCAATGCGTGATCGAGGTTTACAAAGTGACGGTGAAAAGGCAGATGGACCTTTGGGATCGTCGAGCGGAAATCCCGGATAGGGGCCGTTGAAGATGCCCGAAGACACGCATCATTCCTTAAAGGTTGAAATGATCGAAAAGTGCCGCCTCTTGGAAAAAATGGGGTACTTCATCGGCACTTGGGGAAACGTCAGCGTCCGGGTGCCTGAGGGTTTCATTGTGACCCCCAGCAGGATTGCATACTCGGTGATCGATCCCAGTGATTTCGTTACGGTCTCGCTGGAGGGAACGGTTGTGGCAGGTCACCGCCTGCCCTCCTCGGAAACCGAAATTCACCGCGTGGTGCTCGCGAGAAAAGGCAATACCGGGGCGATTATCCACAGCCACTCACCCTATGCGACAGCGGTGGCTTGCTTGCACCAGAACGTCCCGGTTTTTGTTGAAGACATGGCGCAAATTATCGGGGGCGAAGTTCACTGCACACGATACGTCCCTGCGGGCCAGCACAGAAAAATAGCCGAAGAGGTAGGTAAAACCATTGGCGAGGAGAACGCGGTGCTTCTGGCCAACCACGGTGTCTTGTGCTGCGGCCGCAATCTCGAGGAGGCATTGGTGGCTAATCAGATCCTTGAAAAGGCAGCTCTAATGATGATGGCAGCAGGAGGCCGTGGGAAAGTGATCCCGATTCCAGAGGAATTCGTCACGTCTGAGAGAAACCGATTCTTATATAAGTACGGAACGGCCAAGGACGCATCGTGAGAAACTCACCGCTATGCGGCAGGTGGAAAGCCCCGGAGAGGCGCGGGACATGAACAGCGTCTGGCACGAGCGTGTTCAAAAGATTTACGGCGCAGCCATAGGCCGCCCGCGTCGTGACCTCGTCACGCCGGCGCTGATTTTGGATCTGGATGTCGTGAAGAGCAACATCAAGCACATGATGCAGCGGCTTTCCACAATGAAGGCGAAGCTGCGTCCGCACATTAAATGTCAAAAGAGCCCGGAATTGGCCCTCCTTCAGATCGAAGCGGGGGCCATCGGGGTCTGCACGGCGACGGTTTGGGAAGCAATTGTCATGAGCCGGTCGGGCGTTCAAGATGTGTTGATTGCCAATCAGGTGGGAGGCCGGCAAAAGATTAGGGCGCTCGCCGAGGCGGCGACGGAAGGCCACTTTACCGTGGCCATAGACAATGGCCGCAACGCCCAGGATCTTTCGGATGCCACGCAAGCGGCAGACAGTAAGCTCGATTTACTGATTGAAGTCGATGTAGGGATGGGGCGCGGAGGAGTCCGCTCCGCCGAGGAGGCCGTGGCCTTGGCGCAAGCCGCCGCCAAACTTCCAGGCCTCAAGTTGCGTGGGGTGCAAGGATATGAAGGCCATTGCATGCTTGAGCCCGATCGCGCCGTTCGGATCCAGAAAGCCGTCGCCGCTATGGACTACCTCGGAACCGTGATCGACCGTTTGGCAGCGGAGGGTTTTGCCTGCGAAGTGGTCTCGGCGGGCGGGACCGGCACCTATGACATTACGGGCAACAACCCCCGTGTGACAGAGATCCAGGCGGGGTCCTACGTGTTCATGGATAACTTCCACGGGAACCTTGTGCCGGGATTTTCCAGGTCCCTCACGGTGCTCGGGACGGTGGTTATCCAGCACGGCGAGACGCTCGTTCTAGACTCCGGGCGCAAGTCCGTGGGAATTGACTTTGTTCTCCCTACCATGGTCGATTACCCTTACTATCAAGCGCACTATTTCGCCGAGGAACATGCACTTTTTTTTGTGGACCAGCGCTGCCCGTTGAGGCTCGGCGATACCGTCGAGTTGATCCCGGGGTACGCCCCCACGACGGTGAACCTTTACGATGCCTATCATGTTGTCGAAAAGGACGCGGTAGTCGACATCTGGCCGATCTGCCCACGCGGGCCCGGCCACGGCGGATTCCTAACGAACTAAGGAGGGTCCAGCAAAGGAGTTGATGATGGCGAAAACGACACCCGCGCATGTTTCCAAGGCCGAGTTCGAGAAACTCTTCCAAGCGGTCAAGAACTGGGGCCGCTGGGGTTCCGAAGACGAGAAGGGAACGCTCAATTACATCCAGCCAGAGCACATTAGACAGGCGGCGGGCCTGGTCCGTTCGGGCCTGTCAGTTTCAATGGCGGTTCCCATCAACAAGGTCGCAGGACCCGACAATCCCCGTCCCGCCACCCACTACATGGTCCGGACCTTTGACATCCACTCGGACCTGGGAGAGCCGCAATTCTCCACAGATTATTTGGCAAGCGAGTTTCATGGCGACTGCCACACTCACATCGACGCGCTTTGTCACATTGCCTACCAGGGGAAGCTTTACAACGGCAAGCCGGCAAGCGCCGTGACCTCCCTCGGCCCTACATTACAGGATATTACTGCCTACGCGCACGGCCTGGTGGGCCGCGGTGTGTTGCTCGATGTCCCACGCCTTCGCGGGGTCAAGTGGCTGGAGCCAGGAGAAGCCGTCGGCACGGCAGAATTGGAAGCGGCGGAGAAGTCGCAGGGCATTCGCCTCCGCGAGGGCGACATCTTTGTTTTCCGCACCGGCCATCACCGTCGGCGGCTCGAATTGGGCCCCTGGAACAACGGTTACAACGGTGAAGGCAAAGCCGGCTTGCAGGTAGAGACCATCCTTTGGATGCATGAGCGCAAGGTGGCCGCCTTCTTTCCCGATGGTGACGGCGAGACGGTTCCCAGCAACGTGGAGGGAGTCCCCCATCCCATCCATGCCTTGCAGATTGGCGCCATGGGGATGGCTTGCGCCGACAGCTTGCAATTCGAAGACTTGGTCAAGGTTTGCGAAGAAGAGAAACGTTGGGAATTCCTCGTGGTAGCGGCTCCGCTCCGCTTGCCGGGAGGTACAGGTTCGCTATTTAACCCTATCGCCATATTTTAGCGGGCGATGAGAAAGGAAACCACGAGTGAAATTGCATCTGGGGATCAACACCATCTACGCTGCCAAGCGTTGGCCGGAACCCGACGAGTGGGGCCGTCAGGTGGTGCAGCGCTGGGGTTTAAAATACGTTCAGTTTTGTTTCGATTTGTTGGACCCTCGCAGCAGCGTAGAAGCCCGAAAGGCAATGACCGCAAAGGTTCGCGAGGCTTCTGTCAAGTATGGTTTTGAAGTCCACAGCGCGTTCATTGGGGCCGGCGCGTACGCGTACAACCTGCTTCTCCACCCTTTCCCCGAGTTCCGAAAAGACGCGCTGGAGTGGTGCCGGCTGGCGGCCCACACGGCCGCCGAACTAGGAGCACAAGGCATCGGCGGCCCTATCGCGGCGGCCAGCATGAAGGATTACGGCGACCCCGGCAAGCACAAGTTCCTTAAAGATACCATGGTGGAAGGGATGCGGGCGTTCGCGCACTATGCCGCCGATCAGGGTCTCAAGTTCGTCTGCTGGGAACCGACGCCCATCGGCCGGGAAATGCTCGTTCATTTGGACGAAGCGAAGGAACTCCACGAGCGTTTGAATGAGAATGTCCCTGTTCCTATACACTTCCTTCTCGACGTCGGCCATCAGTGCAGCTACGAGGCGAGGGGCAAGGACCGAGACACCTACCTTTGGCTGAGGGAACTGGGGAAATACTCGCCCATGATTCACCTTCAGCAAATGGACGGTGTATGGGATAGGCACTGGACCTTTACGAAAGCCCACAATGCCGAGGGCGTAATCCAGATGGACAAGGTTGTGGGGGCCCTGGAACAGTCCGGCGCTGAAGAGGTCTATCTCTTTCCGGAGCTGATCCATCCCTTTGA
>JASHTO010000627.1 GCA_030040515.1 Terriglobia bacterium | reverse complement strand
CGATGAGGCCAATCCGCTGCGCGCGCAGCTTTATCATCCCTTCGGCCAGCTTGATGACGGCCCGATGAAGCTCTCGGTGTCGGGAATCGGCGTGGTCATGCGGTCCGCGGTGCCGCCGGCCGGGCTGATCGATTCGATTCGCAACGCCACGGGCGAGCTGAGCAGCAACCGCGTGGTGTGGGGCTTCGAGAGCATGGGTGAGATTGTTTCAGATTCGCTTGCGGCGCGGCGATTTTCACTCATCCTGCTGGGTGCTTTCGCGGGCATGGCGTTGCTTCTCGCCACGCTGGGAATCTACGGAGTCCTTTCTTATCTCGTCGGGCAGCGAACTCATGAGATTGCCGTTCGCATGGCGCTGGGCGCGCAGAAACGCGACGTTCTGAGATTGATTGTGGGAGAAGGAATGGTATTGGCTCTGGCAGGCGTGGGATTCGGCCTGGTGGGAGGGCTCGCTTTGACGCGATTCGTCTCAAGCCTGCTCTATAACGTTCAACCCACGGACCCCCTGACGTTCATTTCCGTATCGGTCTTGCTGGCGGCAGCAGCAATGGCGGCCTGTTATATCCCCGCGCGGAGAGCGGCGAAAGTCGATCTCCTCGCAGGGCTGAGGTATGAGTAAAACAGTTTTCAGTGATCGGTTGGCGGTGCTCAGAACGAAGATTAACCTGCAACGAAAGAATTAGTTTTGAACGGCATTATCGTTTGAGGAGAAGAAAATGGAACCAACAACGCAATCAAATGCTCCGGCGCCGGGCAACGGAGGCTCCAACGGGCACACGCTGATTCACCTGGACGGCGTCACCAAGGTGTTTTTCACCGACGAGGTGGAGACGCACGCGCTCTCGGGAATTTACCTCGATATCCGGCGCGGCGAATATCTCTCCATTTCCGGGCCGTCCGGCTGCGGCAAATCCACGCTGCTTTCCATTCTCGGCCTGCTCGATTCGCCGACGGATGGGAAGTACACGCTGAACGAATCGCCGCTGGAGGCGCTCTCCATCTCCGACCGCACGCGCATTCGCAATCGCGAGATCGGTTTCATCTTTCAGGCGTTCAACCTGATCGGCGATCTCACGGTCTACGAGAACGTGGAGCTGCCGCTCACCTATCGCGGCATGCCGGGCTCGGAGCGCCGCCAGCGCGTGCAGGAGGCGCTGGAACGCGTGGGAATGTCGCACCGCGTGAAGCACTATCCCGCGCAGCTCTCCGGCGGTCAGCAGCAGCGCGTGGCCGTGGCGCGGGCGCTGGTGGGGAAACCCTCCATCCTGCTCGCGGATGAACCTACCGGAAACCTCGACTCGAAAAACGGCGAAGCGGTGATGGAACTGCTCCGCGACCTGCACCGCGAAGGCGCCACCATCTGCATGGTGACGCACGATCCGCGCTATGCGGATTTTGCCGAGCGCACTGTGCATCTGTTCGACGGCCGCATCGTGGAAGAAACGCGAGCGTGACAAACGGATTTGGTCATTTTGGTTTTGGGTGATGGAAACCTACGTTTTTTGCAATGGCCAAATGCTTATTGCTTCGCTTCGAGGTTGGCAATGACTACGCTGATTCAGGATGTAAAGTACGCGCTTCGCACCTTGGGAAAAAATCCGGGCTTCACCGCCGTGGCGCTGGTGACGCTGGCGCTCGGCATCGGCGCCAATACCGCCATGTTCAGCGTGGTTTACGGCGTGCTGTTGCGCCCGCTGCCTTATCCCGATCCTGAGAGCATGGTCAAAATCTCGGGCATACTTCGCGGCAGGCCGCTGGAAGCAGGATTCACCGCCGACGCCTTCGATTATTGGAAACAACATCGCGATCCGTTTGAGAGCGTTGCCGCTGCTGTCGGCCTGGGGTTCAATCTCGTCGGAGCCGGGCGGGCGGAGCGCATTCAGGCCCTGCGAGTCTCGCCGGAGTTCTTAAGTGTTTTCGGGGTTCGCCCGCTTCTGGGCCGCGACTTCGTCTCGGATGACGACCGCGCGGGTGGACCCAACGTGGCGGTTTTGAATTACAACCTCTGGAGGGAGCATTTCAATGGCGATAGCTCGGCCATCGGCCGGAGCGTTTCACTCGACGGCGCGCCTTATACGGTCATCGGCGTGATGCCGCAGGGTTTCGCCAGCATCCCCCCCGCCGATTTGTGGACTACCATCGAGCCGGTGCGGCACACGATGGGCGCCGGAATGAATTATGACGTCATCGCGCGACTCAAGCCCGGCGTTTCCGAGCAGCAGGCCAGCAGCTTCCTGGCGGCGCTTACGCAATCGTTTGCAGAGCAAAATTATCGTTGGATGAAGGCGGAAAGCAGAAAAGCTCTGACCTTCTGGGCCGCCCCGCTTCGTTATGTCATCTCGAGTGACGCCCGACAGCCCTTGCTGGTGCTTTTCGTCGCCATCGGATTCGTATTGCTGATTGCCTGCGTGAACGTGGCCAATCTTCTGCTGGCGCGCACGGCGGGTAGAGGCCGCGAGCTCGCACTGCGCAGCGCCTTGGGAGCGGGACGCGCGCGCATCCTGCGGCAAGTTTTGACGGAAAGCGTTTTGCTCGCCTCGTTCGGCGGCGGCCTGGGTCTGTTGGTGGCCTACGGCGGCCTCGATTATCTCCTCTCAATCGCTCCCGACGTCCTGCCGCGTGCCGAGCACATTGGGCTGAACCTCTGGGCATTGCTTTTCACCGCCGGCGCGGCGTTGCTCACCGGAATTCTCTTCGGGCTCGCGCCCGCTTTCCAAGCCGCAGGGACGGGAGTGAATGAAACCCTTAAAGAAAGCGAAGGGCGCGCCAGCCTGAGCCTGCACCGCCGCAGATTGAGCGCAGGCATGGTCTGCGCGGAAGTCGCGCTTTCGCTGATTCTCCTGATCGGCTCAGGGCTGCTCATCAGGACATTCATCGGACTCTTGAGCACCGACCCGGGATTTAACCCGCGAAACCTGTTGACACTTCAAATCTGGACTACGAGCTCCAGGTACGATTCCACTCCCGCTCTCCACGCTTTCTACCAGGATGTGCAGAAGCGCATCGAAGCAATTCCCGGCGTGCAGAGCGCCTCCATCGTGGCCGCAGGCTTGCCGCTCGAACGAGGGATCAATTTGAATCCCGGAGTTCTGGTGAATGGCCACGTTGAAACTCCTTCTGTGGACTACCGCGAAATTACTCCCGAATACTTCCAAACCCTCGACGTGCCGCTGCTCACCGGCAGAAGCTTTCAGCTTGCGGACTCTTTCGAGGCCTCGAAGGTCACGATGATCAATGCGGAGTTTGCGCGCGAGTACTTTCAGGGTCAAAATCCCGTGGGCAAGTCGCTCACCCTGGACAAAGACCCATTGGAAATCGTTGGCGTCGTAGGCGATGTTCGCTCCAGCCTGAACGAACC
>JASHTO010000626.1 GCA_030040515.1 Terriglobia bacterium | reverse complement strand
ATTCCTGCGCTACTTCTTATTCTTCGTCTTCCGATTCAGACGCCGGCTCGGGCTCCGCCTTCAATTTGATCATCGTGAGCCCCGCTCCACCCAACTGGCGGTTGAGCGCGGGAATATCGGTTGATTTGATCGCCTCCCATCGCGCCATCACTTCCCCTTCGTCCTTTTCGGCAGCGGTAAGCGCAGCGGTCTGGGTTGCCGTGGGTGCGGCATCCGCGCCGCTCACCTGGCCGAAAAGGCCGCCGGCTTCACTCGCGGCGCGGGAGAGTGTTGCCTCAGGCGATGGCGGAGCAAAGAAACCTCCGCCCCGCCCTCCGGCCAGCGCTGTTGCCTTCTTGCGAAGCGCGCCGATCGCGTCCGCCACGGCGCCGCTTGCCTGCTTTGAAAGTGCATCGAGTTGTTCGTTGAGCGCGCGCAATTCCGCCTGCGCATCATAGACCTCATTCATCATCGCCACCAGGCGCGTTTCGGCGTCATGCTCCTGGCGCAGGCCGGCAAAAGGCGTCGGGACGCGCGGATCCATCAGCACCGTAAGCGGAGCATTCAGAGTCTTGCCGCCCGCCGTGAGCCGCACAGTGTATTTTCCCGGCAAAACGTTCGGCCCAAGCGGCTCCCGCGGAGTGTCGCGCGGAACCGCCGAAATCGGGTAGCCGTAGCTCGAGGATTCCGGCGGAGTCTCGTGCAGGTCCCACACGAAACGGTGCATGCCCGGTTCGGTCGAGAGGATTGCAGGCATGCGCACCCAGTAAGTGGGCACACCAAGGGTTTCCTTCAGCGACTCCAATGTGAAGGGCGGTTTGTCTTCGCTCGAAAAGAGGCGAATCCGCTTGCCCGCGCCGTCCAGAATTTCCAGTGTGACGGGGCCCGTGGCGCCGTCGCCCAGAGCGTAGTCGATCACCGCGCCGTCCGGAGGATTCTGGCCCGCCGGCTCGTCCGGAGGCAGCGGCGTATCCGTATTCGTATCGCGCCGGACCCGGTATGCGAAAGCAGGTTTGAACAAGTAGACATCGGCATTTGCCGCAGCGGCGATTTGCCGGAGCGGAGTGATGTCATCCAGCACCCAGAACGACCGGCCGTGCGTTCCCACCAGCAGATCGTCTTTGTGAATCCACAAATCGCGCATCGAGGTGTGCGGCAGGTTCAGTTGCAGCGATTGCCAGCGGTCTCCCGAGTCAAAAGACACCCACACGGCGTTCTCCGTGCCTGCGAAAACCAGGCTCTCCACCTCCGGGTCTTCGCGCACCGTATCCACCGGACCCACACCCGGCAACCCGTCGATGATTTTCTGCCAGGTTTTGCCGCCGTCGCGTGTGCGGTAGATGAAAGGGTGCAGATCGTCGATTCGGAACCGGCTGACGGAAGCGTAGGCGGTATTGTCATCAAAATGCGAAGCGGAGATTTGCGTCACCTTGCTCCAGGGAATCATTTCCGGAGGCGTAATGTCGCTCCAGTTTTTCCCACCATTGCGAGTGATCCAGATTTGCCCGTCGTCGGTGCCGGCCCAGATGGTATTGACGGTTTTGAACGAAGGCGCGAGCGCATAAATCTCGCCGCGAACCCGCACGGCATTTCGATCTTTTGCCGCCAGGTCGCCGAGGCTGGCAGGGATTCCAGGTTGCGCCCGCGTAAGGTCCGGGCTGATGGTGCGCCACGACACTCCGCCATCGTTGCTCTGGAACAGGACGTTTGCGGCGGAATAAAGAATGTGCGGATCGACCGGCGAGAACATGATGGGCTCGGTGCGGGCCGTGCGGTAACTGCCGCCGCGCATCCCGATGGGCGTTACGTCCTGCACCTGGCCGGTAACCCAATCGAACTTTGAAACTTCGCTGCGCCCGGCGCCGTAAACGTAGCGCGGATGCAAGGGGTCAGGTGCGACGTAGCCGTATTCGATGACGCCCACCGGGTGCCACTCGCGGAAAGTTATTTCGCCGTCGTTGCCGCGGCTCGACGTTCCGACCGAGCCGCTCTCCTGCTGGCCGCCGTACACGCGATAAGGAAATTCGTTGTCGGTGATGACGTGGTAGAACTGCGCGGTGGGCTGGTTGTACCAGGAACTCCACGTTTGGCCGCCATTCACGCTGACGATCGCGCCCTGGTCGCTGACCAGGAGAATGGTGCTGGGGTCGTTGGGATTAATCCAGATGTTTTGATAATCGTCGCCGCCGGGCGCGCCGCGAATTCCCGTCCACGTCTTCCCGCCGTCGTTCGAGCGCCACGTAACTATGCTGGTGGTGTAGACCACGTTCGGATTTTTCGGATCGACCTTGGGCACGGCCAGGTCGCCTCCGCCGATGCGCACCGAAGGCCGCGAGTCCGTGGTGGTTTGCGTCCAGTGCTCGCCTCCATCATCGGAGCGGTAAATATGTGTGCCGTGAGTGACCGCGAGGCTCGAATAAATGATCTGGGGATTGCTCGGAGCGATGGCGACATAGGCCTGCACCAGATCGTCGGGCAATCCGCCGGACAGTTGGTTCCAGGTGTCGCCGCCGTCGGTGGACTTGAAAATCCCACCACCCGCGCCGCCATAGGAATTTCCGTCCTCCCACGGTCCCTGCCGCGCCCGCCACAGGCAGGCATAGAGCACGTCGGTGTTTGAGGGGTCGATTTCGATGTCGGAGCCGCCAGTATTTTCGTCTTTGTACAAAATCTTTTCCCACGTTTGGCCGCCGTCGTTGGAGCGAAAAATTCCACGCTCCTCGTTCGGACCGTAGGGATGGCCGAGAACCGCGGCGAAGATTCGGTTAGGGTCGCGCGGATCGATGACAAGTGCGGGAATCTGCTGGCTGTCGCGCAGGCCAAGGTGAGTCCAGGTCTTGCCGGCGTCGGTGGATTTGTAGATTCCGTCGCCCACGGAGAGGTCCGGGCGCTGCAATCCTTCGCCGCTCGCGACATAGACAATGTTCGGGTCAGAAAGCGCCACCGCGATGGCTCCCACCGACTGTGTGGGCTGGTCATCGAAGATGGGATTCCAGGTGCGGCCGTAGTCGTCTGACTTCCACACGCCGCCGTTCACTTGTCCCACGTAAAAAACATTGGGCTGGCTGGGCACGCCCGTGGCAGCGCGAGTGCGGCCGCCCCGGAACGGGCCGATCAGCCGCCACCGCATGTCCTGGTAAAGCGCCGGCGAATACTGCTGCGCACTCGCCATCGCGGCCAACGAACACAAAGCAAGAATGCAAATCAGGAAGCGGCGGCCTCGATTCATCTGGAACCTCCGGTGAAGAGTGCATAGCATAAACCCAATATCGGGCCGCCGGAAAGAGGTTCCACCGTGTGGTAGTGGCGCTCCTGGAATTTGCGGTGGCGGTCATCGAGCTTCGAGAGAATCTAAGTCGGAGATCGAGATTAACCACTTGACCATATGATACGATTGAGTTAACATAGTCGACTATAAGTCGGCACGCGCCAGCGAACCGACCGGGCGAATCGTAAGTCTGGTTGCATCGACGGACTGAGAATTGATGATCTCACACGCCGTGTCCAGGATTTTCAGTAATCATCCTCCGGCAAAGCCGGAGGCTTTTGCGGTGGCTCCCCCCTCAAAGGGGCCTGACCGCCACCGCCAAAAAACCCCTCACCCTATCACCCC
>JASHTO010000625.1 GCA_030040515.1 Terriglobia bacterium | reverse complement strand
ATCGCCTGAACCAGGGAATGGAGCCGCTGTCCGAGATTCTTGGCCGACGCCTCAACTACCAATTGGTTGTTTTCCGCCCGCACGCCGAGGCCGTTGAGCACGCTATCCAGCGCCAACTTACGTTTCGGCGTATCGACTTCCAGACCGCTGGTCCTTAAGTCGGAAAGGATGTATCCATCGTCCGACAGCACGATGTTTCCGTTCCGTCGCGTGGCATAGACCTGCAGGTGGTCGTTGTGGCGGTCGAGAAACGGGGTGGTCAACTCGCAGGCGCCGCCAACCTCTTCCACCGAAAGTCCTTGGCGGAGCCAGTCGACGTACGAATCTATCAGCTTTTGACACTCCTGCCGGTTCACGTAATCACCCCTTGAACGGGAGGTGGAGACTCAATGTTGCAGAACGAGCAGAAATCGTGGAATGTCTTCCCTGGGTCACTCAGGAGGGTAAATACTTTCGAGTCCACCGGATACGCCCACTTGTCATCGAAACCCTCCTTGAACAAATGCAGGTGAGTCCCCGGGAGCCGCACACCATCGGGATTTGTATGTGGCGCTCCCTCCACATCAAGCCTGACCAGAATCACAGCGGCTCGCACCCTGTTCTGGAACTTCAACTTGGAAAGACGTAGCGTTCCTCGCCAAACATCGAGCAAGAATCTCTCCCGATCGTTGGGAGCGGCGAGTTCATAGGTCTCATCCACGCCTCGTGGGATCGTGATCATCGCTGGCGGGCGAATGAAATGCTTCGCCACCCGCATGAATTCGTCGGCCTCCGCTTGGGTCAGCATCGCTTCCCAGATTGTACCTCGAAAGCGGCTTGGCGCGTGGCCCTTCGCCAAGAGTGAGCTGCCTTCCAACTCGATTCAATTCCTGAGTAGAGTCTGATATGAAATTCCTACCCTCAGCTCCTCTGGGTGCTGCCGGCGAGGGGCTCGACGTCCACCCAGGCGCGTTTGCTCCAGGACTCGAGCCCTTTTTCGGCAAGCTGCAAGCCTTTGGCGCCCTCCAGCAAATTCCATCGAAAAGGTTCATCATTGACGACGTGGCGCAGGAACAACTCCCATTGGTGTTTGAATGCGTTTTCGTAGACTTCCTGCTCCGGCACTTTTTGCCATCCGTCAAAATAATTTAGCGCACTGGGAGAATCCGGATCCCACACCGGACGCGGCGTTGCGCCATAAGGCTGAATCCAGCATTCGCGGAGGCCGGCCACCGCCGAACCCTTCGTGCCGTCCACGTGAATCGTCAGCAGGTCGTCGCGCCGGACTCGCGTACCCCAGGATGAATTGAAGGGCGCAAGGATTCCGCCTTCGAGTTCGAAGATCGCGAAAGCCGAATCATCCGCCGTACAGGCATAAGGTTTTCCCGATTCGTCGCGGCGCTGGGGAATTAAGGTCGCGCCAACGCAGGAGACTGCCTTCACCGGGGCAAAAAGATTGACAAGGATGTACCGCCAGTGGCAGAACATGTCGAGAATGATGCCGCCGCCGTCTTCTTTGCGGTAATTCCACGAAGGGCGTTGCGGGGGAATGGTGTCACCTTCAAAGACCCAGTAGCCGAACTCGCCTCGCACGGTAAGAATGCGGCCGAAGAAGCCCTGGTCGCGCAATCGTTGGAGCTTCACCAGACCCGGAAGCCACAGCTTGTCCTGCACGACGCCGTTCTTAATTCCTGCCGATTCCGCCCGCCGGTAAAGTTGCAGGGCTTTTTGAAGCGTTTCGGCGACGGGCTTTTCGCAATAAACGTGCTTGCGCGCGGCGATGGCTTTGCTGACTGCATCGAAGCGCTGGGGAGTGGTCTGAGCATCGAAATAAACCGAATATTCCGGATCGGCGAGGGCCGTATCGAGATGCGTCGAAAACGGCAAGCCGCCAAATTCGCGTGAGATCGCTTCCAGCTTGGCCTGATTCCTTCCCACGAGCAGAGGGCGCGGCACGATTCGCTCCGCGTCGCTAATCCTCACGCCGCCGTGTTTCGTGATGGCGGCAATCGATCGGCGCAGGTGCTGGTTCAAACCCATGCGCCCCGTGACGCCGTTCATGATGATTCCCACGGAATGTATTTTTGAGTTTTCCATGTTCAGGTCTCCGGATTTTCCGTGTGCTGGGGCGGCGCGCCGCTGGGAACAAGATAACCCCGGAGTTTTTTGAAATCAAATCCCGGCTGATGCGAAAGTGCGGCGGCCGGGGGCATCCTGCGCGATCTCGTCGGACTGGTCCGATTCCTCAAATCTCGGGAAAACCTGCACGCTGTCTGCGATCAAGAATCAGCGGAGCTTTTTTCTAGGGCACTCACGACTGTTGATGCTACACTGAACATTGAGTTTCAGAACCTGCCACATGGGGTTTTGGCCAGCAGAAACTAACTGTAGATTCGATGCATTAATCCACCTTCGCGCTCTTCTGCCGCAGAGACGTGTGGGGTGGTTAGAGCAAAGAAGAACGATGGGCGCCTCTTTGATTTCAAGGTCGATAGGTGAAGATAGGTTGTGGCATCCGTCGAAACTGTAAGGCCATCGTCTTGACCGCGGTTTCCCAGGAGGGGTATTGATGAAAGTCCTGCTCGTTTGTCCAGAATTTCCCGACACGTTCTGGAGCTTCAAGCACGCCCTGCCTTTCATGGGAAAGCGCTCGGCATATCCTCCTTTGGGGTTGCTCACCGTTTCCGCACTGCTCCCGGCATCCTGGGAAAAGCGTCTGGTGGATTCCAATGTGCAGCGCCTGAAGGACTCCGACCTGCAGTGGGCTGACGTTGTCTTCTTTAGCGGGATGATTGTGCAGGGCAGCTCCATGAAGGAACAAATTGCTCGCGCTAAACGCCTGGGCAAGCGAACCGTGGTGGGCGGGCCGATCACCAGCGCCCACGATCCGACCATTTCGCAAGCCGACCACATTGTGGAAGGTGAAGCCGAGTTGATAATCAGCGAACTCGCCGAGGATCTCGAGCGCGGAGCGGCCAAACCCCGCTATTCCAATCCCCAGGTGGTGGACGTCACCCGCACCCCTCTCCCTGACCTGCATTTGGCCTCGCTTCGCCGGTATGGTTCGATGTCAATTCAGTTTTCCCGCGGGTGCCCGTTCACCTGCGAGTTTTGTGACATCATCGAAATCTACGGCCGCCGTCCGCGCACTAAGACGCCGGACCAGGTGTGCGCCGAACTCGACCAGCTTTACCGCCTCGGCTGGCGCGGTTCGGTTTTCATGGTCGACGACAATTTCATTGGAAACAAAAAGAGCGTCAAAGCCCTTTTGCCCCGGCTGGTGGCGTGGATGCGCGACCATAAGTTCCCTTTTACACTTTTTACGGAGGCGTCCCTGAACCTTGCGGAGGACGAAGAATTGCTGACGCTGATGCGCGCCGCGCATTTTTCACGGGTTTTCCTGGGAATCGAGACGCCGGTAGCGGAGAGTTTGAAAGAGACCACCAAATTCCAGAATCTTCGCAAGGATTTGCTGGAAAGCGTGAAGCTGATTCAGGCTTATGGAATGGAAGTGATGGCGGGCTTTATCGTGGGATTCGACAATGACCCGCCGGACGTGTTTGAGCGGCAAATCGACTTCATCCGTCAGGCGGCAATCCCGCTTTCCATGGTGGGCCTGTTGAACGCGCTGCCCAATACGCAATTATGGCGGCGGCTCAAGGCGGAGGGCCGCCTGCTGAAATCCAGCTTGGGAAATAACACGCTCGCAGATTTAAACTTTATTCCCCGCATGGACAGCCAGGAACTTCTTGACGGCTACCTGCGTATTCTTCGGACCATCTATAATCCGCACGAGTATTTCCAGCGCACTTTGGCATTCCTGTCTCAATTGGGAAACGGGTCGCGCTCGCCGCTGGTGTTCTCGGATTTAATGGCGTTCGGCCGCTCTCTGTGGCAGCAAGGGCTGCGAAGCAATTACCGCGGGGAGTATTGGAAATTCCTCGTCCAGTCAGTGCGCCAGCATCGGCAACACTTCAGCAAGGCCGTAACTTTGGCAATTATGGGACACCATTTCTTCGCCCTTGCCAGCGCTACAGAAACCAATTGATGATTCAATTTTGGAATTTTGATTGTGCTTTTCGGCGGTTCCAACCCGTGCAAGGTGGATAATCCAAAACAACTAGCCCTTCTTGAGCTCTGCCAGCACCAGCCGGCCGCACTCCTTCAGGGTTTCAAACACTCCAACGCCTTTGAAGGCCACGGCTTCAAACACCGGCTCATTTTTCTTCATCAGCGCTTTCTTGAGGTCTTCAACCGGAAGGACATTCGGCAAATCGCGCTTATTGAGCTGAAGAACGTAGGGAATTTTCATGAAGTCGTAATTATGGTCGCGCAGGTTTTCGCTCAGGTTTTCCAGAGCTTCGATGTTGGCATCCATTCTTTCTTCCTGCGAATCCGCGACAAACACCACGCCATCCACACCGCGAAGAATCAGTTTACGACTGGCGTCGTAAAAGACCTGTCCGGGAACTGTGTAGAGGTGGAACCGTGTCTTGAACCCGCGAATGGTGCCGAGATCGAGCGGCAGGAAGTCGAAAAACAAGGTGCGGTCGGTTTCGGTGGCGAGGGAAATCATTTTTCCGCCGGATTTCGCCATGGTCTGGTCGAAAATCCATTGGAGGTTGGTGGTCTTCCCACCCAGACCTGCGCCGTAATAAACGATTTTGCAGTTGATTTCCCGTGCAGCGAAGTTAATAAAACTCACGCGCCACGATCCCCTTCCCCAAAGTTTGAAGATTTACCACATCAAAGAGTTCAAATGGGCGGCCGAAGCGCCTCGCCTCTTCTATGTGTTCTTTTCGATTGGCGATCCCCGGCGTCCATTGTATATAACACAGCGGCCTCTCACTGACAATACTACCGGCCCCTCGCGCATCCATTGTCGCGTGCCCACAAATCAAGGCTATCACACCTCGGCTTTGGCCACCTGCGGGAAACTGCTATCTTAACTGGCAGGTGTGGCGATTCGCAAGGATTGCCGACGGGGCGAACCCGGCTATTACCTCCCACCTAACTAATCTTCGGTCAGGTCTAAACTCGGGAGGAGCCGAGGTGTATTTTAAGGTAGGCCCATGCCCCGGCTCTCCCGGTCTTGTAAGCAACGACCCCCCTTCAGGGGGCGGGTAGTGGCTAGGTCATTTGTGGTCCAATCTGCGTACATCATGCCACAAACCCATAATAGGGTGCAAAAGATTTTCACGGGCTATTTGTCCACATTTCTGACACGCCAAGCTCAACGATTTCTGAGATCACTTTATCCTTATCGGTATTTGCTGCGAACGCAATGCGGAAGATTACGGCTCCCCAGACACGCAAGATTATTCCAAGTTTGACGCGAAAATGAGCTTATTTTTCTATAATTTTCTAGTATTTAACCGCTCTTTTCGCAGGTGGCATTGGGCGGAAAATTGGCAGGTCCTGAGTCCGTCCAGCGATATCGGGCGGGGCATCCGTCAGCCAACGGATGCCCCTACACCGGGATTTCAAACTGCGCCCCTGCCAATCGGCGTGTAGCGGGTCAATTCGAAATCTCGGCGTAGGGGCACCCCTTGCGGGTGCCCTGCTGATATCGCTGGACCGAAGGGCAGGGACAAGCCCTGCCCCTACGAAATTCAAACTGACCCATTACGAATCGGCGCGTTCACTTGCTCGAATCCTCCAAATCTGCGAATATGACATGCTTGACCGCTGGGTCATTTATCCACCAAGGGGAGGCCATCATGGCAAGTAATCTGAAGCATCGCAGTCACATCATCACCGAGGGCCGCGACCGCGCCGGCGCCCGATCCATGTTCAAGGCCATCGGCTTCACGGACGCCGACCTGGCGAAGCCGCTGGTGGGCATTGCCAACACCTGGATTGAGACCATGCCCTGCAACTTCCACCTGCGGCAACTGGCGGAAAAGGTGAAAGCGGGAGTGCGCGCCGCGGGCGGCACGCCCATGGAGCTGAACACCATCGCCATTTCCGACGGCGAGGCAATGGGCACCGAGGGCATGAAAGCCTGCCTCGTCAGCCGTGAAGTTATCGCTGATTCGATCGAATTGGTCGGACGCGGCCAGATGTTTGACGCCATGGTCGCCCTGGTGGGCTGCGACAAGACCATTCCGGGCGGCGCCATGGCGCTGATCCGGCTGAATATTCCCAGCCTGCTGCTCTACGGCGGGCCAATCGCCGCAGGCCGCTTCCAGAACCGCGACGTTACCATTGGTGATGTTTATGAAGCCATCGGCGCCAATGCCGCCGGCTTGATGACCGATGCGGATCTGAAGGACCTGGAAGACCACGCGTGTCCGGGTGCGGGCGCGTGCGGCGGGCAATTCACCGCCAACACAATGTCGACGGTGATGGAATTCATCGGCCTCTCCCCCATGGGCATGAACAGCATTCCCGCCATCGACCCCAAGAAGGACGAAGCCGCCTACAAATGCGGCCAACTGGTGATGGACCTGCTGAAGCAGGGAACTTCGCCCCTCAATTTTCTCACCCGCAAGTCATTTGAGAATGCCATCGCCAGCGTGGCAGCGAGCGGCGGCTCAACCAACGCCGTTCTGCACCTGCTGGCCATGGCGCGCGAGGCCAACATCCCTCTGACCATCGAGGATTTCGACGCCATCAGCTCC
>JASHTO010000624.1 GCA_030040515.1 Terriglobia bacterium | reverse complement strand
GACCGCCGGGCCTGACAAGATCAGCCTGAATACGGTGCCGGCGAAGTTGGCCCCATCCTCCGTCGTCGTGCCGTAGAGGTTGCCGTCGCTGCCCTGGACCAGTGCCCCCTCGGGGCTTGCGCCGTCCGCACAGGCGCTCAGGGAGCAAAAACTGTAGAGCGTGGTGAACGTGCCACTCGATGTGACTTTGAAAAGCGTTCCGGCACCGTGGTCCCCGCCCCCGTCGGTTGTCCCGTAGAAGTTACCGTCGCTGCCCTGGACCACTCCCGCCACGGGGTCTTCGCCGTCCGTGCAATCGGTTTGCGAGCAAAAGCTGTAAAGCGTGGTCAGCGTGCCGCTCGGGGTGATTTTGAAGACCGTTCCGTAGTCGTAGCCGTTGGCCCCTCCCTGGTAGGTTGTCCCGTAGAAGTTACCGTCGCTGCCTTGCACCAGTCCCCCCTCGGGCAAAGCGCCGTCCGTGCAATCGGTTTGCGAGCAAAAGCTGTAAAGCGTGGTTAATGTGCCGGCCGGGGTGACTTCGAATACCGTTCCGTCGTTCTTGGCCCCGCCCGCTTGCGTTGTCCCGTAGAAGTTACCGTCGCTCCCCAGGACCAGCGCCACACCCAGGGGTGAGGGGTGTTCGCCATCCGTGCAGTTAGTTTGAGCGCAGAAGTTGTAGAGCGTAGTCAGCGTGCCGCTCGGGGTAATTTCGAAGACTGTTCCGGGGCTGCGGGATTCGGTGAAGTTGGCTCCGCCCCCGTAGGTTGTTCCGTAAAAGTTGCCATCGCTGCCTTGCACCAGTCCCGCCTCGAGCACTGCGCCGTCCGTGCAGTCGATTAGGGAACAGAAGCTGTAAAGCGTGGTTAATGTGCCCGTCGGGGTGACTTCGAATACCGTTCCCTCTCCGTTGGCCCCCCCCAAGTAGGTCGTCCCGTAGAAGTTCCCATCGCCACCCTGCGTCAGTGGCGCGGTGGGCCATTCGCCGTCCGCACAGCCGCTCTGCAAGCAAAATGTGTAAAGCGTGGTTAACGTGCCGCCTGGGGTAATTTTGAAAACCGTTCCGTAGCTGCTGACGGCCCCGCCGTCGTGGGTTGTTCCGTAGAAGTTCCCGTCAGTGCCCTGGACCAACCCCGCGAACGGGGCTTGGCCGTCCGTGCAGTTGGTTTGCGAGCAAAAGTTGTAAAGCGTGGTCAACGTCTGCGCGTGCAGCGAGTGCGGCGCGAGCAGCAGCCCCGCCGCCAGGACGCCGGCCACACCGATGGCTCGCGCCAGCCGATTTTGCGAATCGAGAGCCAAGTTGGTCATACTGGCCTCATCGCGCCGGAGTTAAGTCCGGCCATGCCGTAGAGCCAACCTTTAGGTCGGCAAAGGTCGGGCGCCGAAGGCGTCTTGGAGTGCGGCCGCGAAGCTATTCGTTTCGCGCGCCGAAGCCGGGTCGCAGATCACGCGCGCCGGGGAAAAACTCGCAAAAACCAAAGCGGCAGCTTCGCCACGTACCGGACGGTACACGGCTTCGCGCATCCCCTTAAGCCCTATGGGCGACCCCAAGAACTTGCGACACTCTGTATAGCTGTGAGCTGTAGGCTGCAAGCCGTAAGCTCCAAGCCAAAATTTCCCTCCCATTTCCCATCAGCAGAAAAGGGTTGAATAGGAAACAAAAAATCCGCCTAACGCACACAGGAATAGCAGTCTGTAAAACTTGTAATAAAGGCCGCGGCACCCAGGCCGACCGCATCGGGCCGGATTCTGAGTCCTGTCACGCTAGAAGTCAATGAAAAGCGTCTAATTTTTGTCTAACTTTTATCTAAATGGGGGTGCTGCGGAGTCTTAGGGCGGTAAGCGAGGCCTTTTGGCACTTCGTGGTACCCTTTTTCCCCGATCCGCCCAACCTTGCTACTTTGTGGTACTCCAGCCCATTCTGCACTGAATTGGTTGTTAGGGTAAACACACCGCGATTCGAGATGGCGATGGAATCTCCGCGCGGCGGGTCATCAGTATGGGTGGGGCCAACGCCAAACGAACCACTGTTCGCTTCGGCGGGTATCAGTGTGACTTGGTCTCCGGTGACCTGGAAAAGAATGACGCGAAAACTCGCCTTGCCGGCCAGCCGCTTCAGTCGCTCACGATTCTGTTGGAACGCCCCGGCGAGTTGGTAACTCGACACGAACTTCAGGAGCGCCTTTGGCCCGGCTAGTCCTACGGCGATTTTGAAGACGGCCTGAACACCACGCGGTCAATAAACTCCGCAGCGCGCTCGACCTGTTCGCCGCAGATGTGAAGTTTCCTTGATCGAGTTCCCAGCCTATTCAATGCACCTGGAGACAGGAACCCGGGCGCAGGAGATCACCGTTAGATCCCCCGACCCAAATGCGCAGGGGTTATGGGGGAGTCTCCTCAACTTCGTTCGAGGGAACGCTCTCAACTCCGCCAGCCACGGCAGTAACCACGTAATAGTACGGGGTCGCAGTGGTTTGATTGACTGTCCCATCAGCAAAGGAAAGGGTGGTGGCAGGAAGAGGTGTAGGTGTAAGAAGCACCCCACCGTTAGCGGGTTTCTCTTGGCCAGAGCTGGTGCCTCGGTAAACATTATAACCCGTCACCCCGTATGTTGAGCTGGCCTTCCAGGTGAGGAGAACGTCATGCAATGCGTCGCCAGAGAGGGCAACCGTTTGTTGGAAGCCGGACGTATTGTTGTTGTTGGTGGTGATGGTCAGGGTAGCCGAAGAGGCTCCCGAACTCGGGTACTGCAAGGGGACGTAGGTGACCGGGATCAGACAAGATGAGCCAGCCGCCAACGAGGAGCCACAGGTTGGGCCATTGATCGTGAAGTCCCCGGGATTAGTTCCTGTAATCGAGCTATTCGTATTGCCTCCGGAAATGGTCAGCGCGGCATTACCCGTGTTTTGAAGGGTGATGTTTTGCATCAACGGACTGGGTGTCATTACCGGCCATCCCGACAGACCCGAAGGACATGTAGAAGTGTCCTGTGAAGTGCAAAAAGCCAGGGCATTGGTCGAAAGGACGGATTCCGGGGCGAGGCCTGTGCCGGTCAAACCCACCGATTGCGGGCTGGTCGTCGCCGTATCCGTGAAGCTCAAATTAGCCGAGAAGGAAGAAGGGCTCACAGACGCTGTCGTCGGCGTGAATGTCACATCCACCACGCAACTACCGTTTATTGCCAACGGAACCGTGGTGGAGCACGTGGTGTAAGTTGAATTCGTCGTAAATTGGGTGGCGTTGGTGCCCCCGACCGCGATGTTGGATACGGTCAATGTCGCGTTACCGGTGTTGGTCACAGTGACGCAATTGTTCGAACCACTGACTGAGCCACATGCTCCTTGAATGCTTTGACCAACGGGAGAATCCCCTAAAGAAAGGCTCGAGGATGAAAACGTAATATTGCCCGAAGCGCCGGTGCCAGTAAGAGTTGCCGTCTGGGGGCTGCCGGCGGCATTATCTGTAACACTCAGCGTCGCGGACCGAGATCCCGTCGCCGTGGGTGCAAACTCCACCCAGATTGTGCAAGAAGTACCTGATAAGGTCCCGGGGTTTGGACACGAGTTCGCCCCGGTCGTTAGGATGAAATCGCCAGGGTTGGCTCCGCCACTCACCGCAATCCCTGAGCTGCTTAAGGTACCGGCCGTGCCCGAGTAGGACAGCGTCATGGCCTGGGCAGTCCCGGCAGTGGCCGGGCTCGTTACTGCCTGGGCGGAGAAATTCAACGGTGAGGGGGATAGGCTGACGGGAGAAGAGGTGCCCGTGCCCGTCACCGTCACGCTTTGCGTATTGGGATAGGCTGTGTAGGTGATGAGGACAGTTGCAGACTCCGTTGAGGTCGTAGACGGGTCGAAGGTCACATTAATCGAACAAGAGCTTCCAATGGCGACAGAGCTGGTGCAACCGTTACTGGAAATTGCAAAGTCGCCGGAATAAGTGCTGGTCGGAATGGTTACGCTGCTGATGGTGAAAGACAGGTTGCTTGGAGGACTCTGATTGGTCACCATAATAGTGCCGGGGCTAGAGGTCACACCCTGCGTCTGGTTGCCAAAGGAAAGTGGTGAGGGGGAGGGGGATGGTGAAGCCCCAGAACCTGTGCCGTTCAAAGTTACCGTTTGCGTGGAGCCTGAAGCCAAGTTGGTGTTATCCGTAAAGGTCAAGGTGGCAGAGAGACTACCAGGGGTGACGGGTGCAAAAGTAACGGTAATTGTGCAAAGCGTGTTGGCCGCCAGCGAAGTGGGACATGTGGTGGCTTGGAAATCAGCCGACCCGGTCCCAGTCAAGGCCGGCCCGCTCAGCGTCAGAGGATAATTGCCGGAATTGGTGAGCGTAAAATTCTGGGTCGTCGTTGTGCCGAGGGCTAAGGGATTGAAGGTCAGCGTGCCGGGATTGCCGGTGGAAAGGGTAGCAATGGGAGCGTCGCCTGTGCCGTTTAAGGTGACTGTCTGCGGACTACCGGTGGCATTATCCGCAACGCTGACCACCGATGTGCGCAGACCCTCTGCCGTGGGGGCAAACGTCGCATAGATTTTGCAGCTTGCGCCCGCCGCCAACGTCTGGCCGCTGTACGTGCATTGCCCCGAACCGGCCGCCAGCACGAATTCCGCGTCTGAACTGGTGATGCCGCTAATCGTCATACTTGCGGTCCCGCTGTTTGAAAGAGTGGAGACAAGTTGGGCCGAACTCGGTGAGGAATTAATATTCTGGGCAGTAAAGGTATACGACGTTGGTGAAAGGCTGGCGAAGGGACCGGTGCCCGAGCCGGAAAGGCTGACGGTTTGCGGACTAGAATTGAGAGTATCTGCGACACTAATGCTGGCGGATATTGTGCCAGGAGCGGGTGGGGTGAATTCCACGACGATGGCGCACGAAGCTCCGCCAGGTGTCAGCGTGACATTCGTGCAGGTGGTGCTGACCAGCGTAAAGCTGGAGGAACCGCTGCCTGCTAAAGAGACCCCGTTGATAGTGACATTAGATGAGCTGCCCGTCGGATTCGACACACTGACGGTCTGCGCGGAGCTCGTGGTGCCGAATGCGCTTGAGAAGCTCAGGCTGCTGGGACTGAACTGAATCCCCTGGACGCCCGAGCCCGTCAGGCTGATTGTTTGCGGGCTACCGGCAGCGTTGTCGGTAATGTTGATCGTCGCGGAGTAAGTTGCCACCGCTGAAGGGGAGAATGTCACATAAATCGTGCAAGCCGAATTTGCGGCCAATGTCCCCCCGGAGTACGGGCACACCGTCCCCGTGCTGCTGACCAAGGCAAAATTTGAGGCATTCGTTCCGCCCGTGGCGATTCCCGAAATGGTCAGGATGGAGGTCCCGTTGTTGGTCAGGGTGATAGCCTGAGGCGCGCTGGTGGTTTCCTCGTCCTGGCTGCTGAAAGTAAGACTGGTGGGGTTCGGCGAGGCGCCCGGGCCGGTTCCATTACCCGAGACCGTCAGGCTTTGTGAGGTGCTCGATTGGTTGCCGCTGTTGTCGGTTACGGTCAGGGTTGCCGAGAACGATCCGGGCGTCGGAGGAGTAAACGTTACGTTGACCGTGCAGTTTGCCCCTGCCGCGAGGGAGGCCGGACAATTGTTCGTCTCCGCGAAGGCGGAGGAAGTCGTTAGTGCGATACTGCTGATGGCGAGGGCGGCATTTCCATTGTTCGTCAACGTGGCGATCTGGGGTGAGCTTGTCGTCCCTGCGGCTTGATTGAAGGACAGAGTCCCCGTGAGAGACGCCAGGGGCCCAGTGCCTGTGCCCGAGAGAGAGACGGTTGTGTTGGACGGAGCGTTGTCAGTGGGCGTCAAAGAAGCCGTAAGAGATGTCCCGGGATTAGGAGGCGTGCTGGGGGTAAATGTCACCGTAATGGTGCAATTCCCGCCATTCGCCGCCACCGTACTCCCACACGTGCTGCTGGCGGAATAATCGCTGGCATACGTTCCCGAAATCGAAGTACCGGAATAGCTCAAGCTGGAGTTGCCGTTGTTGGTTAGTGTCAGAGACTGTTGCGAGGACGATCCCAGGGCCACGGAGGAGAAGGAGAGAGAACTCGTGGAAAGGTTGGCCGTGGGGCCGGTGCCCGAGCCCGACAAGGTAATCTGCAGGCTGGGAGTATTCCCCGAATTATTGGGAACGGACAGCACCGTGCCCGACACTGTTGCCGTGCTGGTAGGTGCAAAGGTGACGCCAATGGTGCAACTACTACCCGCGGCCACGGGCGTTGCACTGCTGCAGGTTGTCCCCGTCGCCAGGTTGAATTCGCTGGCGTTGGTTCCCGTTACCACAGGCGCGGAAGAAAAGGTCAATTGCGCATTGCCGTTGTTGGCGACGGTAACTGTCTGTTGAGGAGGAGTGGTTGTCCCAATGGCTACCGCTCCGAAGCTTAGGCTTGTTGGGCTGGGATTGATGACCGAACCCAGACCTGTGCCCGTCAGGGTCACGCCGGCAACCGATTGGTTGCCGTTCGCATTACTGGCGGTCATGTTGAATGTGGCCGTCAGGCCATTCCCCTCCGCCACCGGGGTAAAGGTCAAATTGATCGAACAGCTTGCCAAGGGCGCGAGGGTCCCGCCGTTTGCACACGGGCTGGTGATTCCCGTCGTCGAAGTCGCAAAGTCATTCGAGTTAGTGCCCGAGATACTGATACCGCTCAGGGACAGATTTTCCGTCCCCGACGTGTTCGTTACCGTGGTGGTTAGAGGACTGCTCGTACTGCCAACATTCACATTGCCGAAAGTCAAGCTTATGGGAGCAATGCTAGCTACGGAACTGGTGCCAACGCCAGTCAAAGTCACCGATTGAGTGCTGCCTGAATTTCCATCATTATTGTCGGTAAAGGTGAGCGCGCTCGCAGGGGCGGAGCCGGTGGTTGTCGGTTCAAATTGAATCGTCACCGTGCAGGAGCCACCTGCCGGGGCGAGCGTCACCGCAGACGTAGTCGAGCATGTTGAGGAGGTGGTATTGATCTGGAAGGGCGCAGTTATTGCGATGCCGCTATTGGTACCATTGGCGGTTATGATGAGGTTGGCGTTTCCCGTATTGGTTATCGCGACAGAAAGGGACCCGCTCAGCGTGTTGAGCGATTGACTTCCAAAAGCCAGCGTCGAGGCAGAGAGACTAACGACCGGATTAGCGCCTGAACCCGTTCCGGTCAATTGATAAATTTGAGGACTATTCGGGTTGTTCTGGGAGTTGTCAAAAAACGTAAGCATCCCTGTGACAGTGGAATCCGCCACGGGCGCAAATTCCACCTCCACGTTGCAAGTCCCGTTCGGAACGACGGCGGCGGATAAGCATGTGGAGGACACAATTGAAAATGGGTTGGTACCACTCGTGACGGTAGCGGTCACATTGCTGACTGTCAAGTTGGCGTTGCCAATGTTGGTGAGGGTTACAGTTTGCGTAGTCGACAGTCCTACGCCCGTGGTAGCAAAAGGCGTGGAGGTGGGCAAGCTGGCGAGCGGCCCACTCCCGGTTCCGCTCAAACTAATGGTTTGAGTGCTGCCGGACTGACCATTGGCGTTATCGGTGATGGTTATAGAACCGGGACTAAAGGTCCCGGGGCTCGTTGGATCGAACGTCACGCTGATTGTGCAAGAGGTACTCATTGCCAGTGTGCTGGGAGAAAGTGGGCAGGTGGAAGTCTGGGTAAAATAGGTGGAACCCGTGCCGGTCGGCAGGCTGATGGTGTTGATCGTTAAGGGCGCGGTTCCGGTGTTCGCTAGGGTAACCGGCTGCGTGACGGGAGTTCCCACCAACTGGCTGCCGAACGTAAGACCCTGGGTGGAAAGTTGCACGGCCGGCGCGATGCCGATTCCCGTAAGACTCACGGACTGTGGGCTACTGGCCGCATTGTCGGTAAAAGTTGCCGTGGCGCTCCGCGTTCCGGCGGCGCTGGGAGTGAAAGTTACGGTGATGCTGCAGTTTCCGCCTGCCGCCACGGCGTTGCTGCAGGTGTTGGATTCAGTAAAATCGCTGGCGTTCGTGCCCGTAATGGCGACACCGGAAATCGACAACTGTGCCTGGCCGGTGTTGGTCACCGTGGCGGTTATGGGCGAGGGGGTGAGAACAAAAACGCTGTTGAAGTTGAGTGTATCGGTACTCGCGTTGAAACCCGGCACGGGCGTAGAAACGGGCGAGCTGGACCCTCCGCCCCCGCAGGACATTGACCACAGGGCCATGGCGAAACAGGTTGCGGAAAGGATGATTGCCTTTCCGCGATCCCGTTGCAGTACTTTCCTCACCATGCCAGGCAACTCCTTAAGCCCCCGCGCTTTTCGACCTCGGTTTCGCACTCAACATCACCTCATTCCTTGCCATCGCCCAGGCAAGGGTTCGACTTTAAGGATATCGAGGGGCTAGCGCACCACACCTTCACGCTCCAGCCGGAAGGCCCATCCTTCAAATTGCTCTTTAAACTTCTGGCAGTAAGAACGTCACGCGCAGAGTGACCCCTGTCTTGAGTCGGTGCAGCTCGAAATGACTATACCGCATAAGCCGGATGCCTTCGCAACTGCTTCAGTCGCATGGCGTCCGACTTGCCCATTTGGGCTGCGCCGCCCCCATGCTGCGGTTAAACCTGCAACACGACGATTTGCAAAGAGAACAAACCTTGAAGTCGCTGAGGAACTTCTACCTTCTGCGAGCGCTCTAAGAGACTTGCCGGAGAGCCAGCTTCAAGGAAATTCCCTTCCTCCCGCGGCGGAAAAGGATTAGATCCAAGTCGACGGGCTCGTGCCTTTTTAATTTGACCAAAAACCACCCAAGGACGCACCCGAAAGTGGTATAAGCACTTTGATTACCTGCCGCACATGAATCCGTCGTGTGCCTCTCACCTCAATTTTAGACGAAGTCGTAAGCGAGCTCTCCCCTGCGCTGGATATTACCCATCTTCCTACTCCATGTCAACAAGAATTAAGATACTTAGCCAATATCCGGGTTGCCCGGCCCTGCCCCAAAAAACGGTCATGAACCGGGTGCCGGAAGATTTCTTAATGTGGCCTTCAGCAGAAGGCCCCTCATGAAAGTAATCATCCTCCGGCAAAGCCGGGGGATCTCCCAACGGATTAGGGCGACTCATCAGGGATTTACGCTTTAACCCAAGAGCACGTCGAGGCCTAGGGAAAAACCCAGCTCGGTGAACCTTAGGGCGCTCCACGTTGAAAGCACTTTCTGGGTTGAGACTGGGCGAGGTAGCCATTGGGCGGGTTTTCACGCCGAAGCGTCATTAAATCTCTGGCCACTCTGCCGGAGTTCATCGAAAAATTCCGCCAGCGACTTCTTCCAATGAGGCAAGAGTTCCAAGTGAATTTGCCGGAGAGCCCGGTTTTCGAGCACAGAATTTGCCGGACGCCGCGCCGCACGGCCTGACTCTTTCGAGGAAATGGGAAGCACTTGCACTCCCGCCACCGGCCACAATTCCAGGATGGCTTGGGCAAATTCCAACCACGAACACGCTCCGGACCCGGTTATGTGGTAAATCCCGTAGGATTCGGTTTGAATCAATTCCGCAATTTTTGACGACAAGTGGCGCGTGTACGTCGGGCAGCCGCGCTGGTCATTCACAACTCGCAGGGTTTTCTGCTGGTGGGCAGCGCTGAGGATGGTGGTGACGAAATTCTTGCCGCCCGCTCCATAAAGCCAGGACGCCCTGACTATGTAAAAGCGCTTCAGGATGGCGCGAACATGCTGCTCGCCCATCCATTTCGATCTGCCGTAAACGTTGATGGGGTGAGGAGCATCATCTTCCCGGTAAGCGCCTTCCCGCGTCCCGTCAAAGACGTAATCCGTACTCACATAGAGCATCGCCGCGCCGGCCTCGGCGCACGCGGCGGCGAGGTTGCGGGTTCCAAGGCTATTGGTCTCTTCGGCAATTTGCAGATTCGCCTCACAGGCGTCCACGTTGGTGTAAGCCGCGAGATGAATCAGCAGGTCCGGCGGGCGCGAGCGAAGATATTCGGAAACGGCTGCGGCGTCGCGGATATCGCAATCCTGAACATCCATGCCCCAGGCTGTGTGGTTTCGGCTCAGAACCGGCAGGAGCGCCGTTCCCAACATTCCTCTGGCGCCGGTAACGAGAATCCGCAAAGGTGCCTGCCTTCGATTCAAGAAGTCGGTTTATTGGCACCGGTTTGCGCCACAAAATTGTTGGCCCGCAGCAGAGATTCAAACGTTCCGGCGTCAGTCCACCACCCTTCAAGGATTTCGTAGGTGAGCGTACCTTCCTCAATGTAATCGTTGTTGACGTCGGTAATTTCCAATTCTCCTCTTCCCGAGGGCTTCAGCTTGCGAATCTTTTCGAACACACTGCCGTCGTAAAAGTAAATTCCGATGACGGCATAATCGGACTTGGGGACCTGGGGCTTCTCCTCAATTCGGATGACTTGTTCCCCGCGGACCTCCGCCACGCCGAACCTCTGGGCATCGGGAACCTTCTTCAAAATCACTCTTGCTCCCTTGCCCTGGCGTTTGAAGCTTTCCGCCGCCTGCCGGATGTTGTATTCGATCAGGTTGTCACCCAGCACCACGCAGATGGGTTGGCCATCGGCAAAGTGCTCCGCCAGTCCGAGGGCTTCCGCGATTCCTCCCTCCCGCTCCTGGTAGGTGTAATTCATGTGGTGAAGGCCAAATTCCTTGCCATTGCCAAGCAGCCGGAGGAATTCTCCCGCATTTTTCCCGCCCGTCACCAGCAGGATCTCCGTGAAGCCCGCATCGACGAGCGTTTGAATGGGATAATAAATCATGGGCTTGTTGAAGACCGGCAGCAGATGCTTGTTGGTGACTTTGGTGAGGGGAAACAGGCGGCTTCCTGTTCCTCCGGCAAGAACCACGCCTTTCAACACACACCTCCGTGAGCGGGCAAGGCAAGCTCGTCAAGAACTCGATAACTCAACTTCACTTCTTGAGCCGCTCTGTGTCGGGCAGGTCTGAAGCTTTTTTGGAGCCTTCCTGCAAGATGGAGAAGATATCCGCAATCCGCGTGCGAAATACATTGGCCGCGTCGCTGACCACTTCCTCTTCCTTGGCCTTGAGCCGTTCGGTGATTTGCTCGAGGGTCTGCTCGGTCTGCTTGCGCATTTGAGCGGCGGAAACTTCCAGGAGATTTTCGGAAGCCTTTTGAAGCTCCGAGAGCACCTCGTTCCCCGTCGAGCTCTGGAAGGAA